>DSDB01000518.1 GCA_011057845.1 Phycisphaerales bacterium
GGCCATGTTCAACTCTTACTGCCGCCAGGTCCAGGAGCACCTGCGGCAGAAGGGCTGGCTCGATGAGGCCTTTGTCTACTGGTTCGACGAGCCGGCCCCGCGGGACTACGCCTTCGTGACCAACGGCTTCAACAAGCTCAAGGCCGCCGCGCCCGACATCAACCGGATGCTGACCGAGCAGGTCGAGCCGGAGTTGATTGGCGGGCCGAACATCTGGTGCCCGGTCTCCGACGCCTATCAGCACGAGGCCGCGCAGGAGCGCCGCAAGCACGGCGAGAAGTTCTGGTGGTATGTCTGCACGGGTCCCAAGGCCCCCTACTGCACGCTGTTCATCGATCATCCGGGCACGGAGCTGCGGGTGTGGCTGTGGCAGACGTGGCAGCGGGGCATCGACGGGATTCTCGTCTGGGAGACCAACTACTGGACCAGCTCGGCGGCATACCCACCCAGCGGCGCACCTCAGAATCCTTATGAGGACCCGATGGGCTGGACCTCGGGTTATAGCACGCCGGAGGGGGCCAGGCGTCCCTGGGGCAACGGCGACGGCCGCTTCATCTACCCGCCGCTTGCCGCGGCCGATGCCAATCCGGCCGGGCCCGTGCTCGACGGCCCGGTGGACAGCATCCGTTGGGAGATGCTCCGCGACGGCATAGAGGATTACGAGTACTTCGTCATTCTCAAACGCCTGCTCGATGCAAAGGCCGACAAACTCGATGCCCAGACGCGCGCGAGGTATGAGGGGCTGCTGACGGTGCCGGAGGACGTGACCAGAGACATGACGACATTCACGGTGGATCCGGCCCCTCTGGAGCGGCACAGAGTCGAGGTCGCCAGGGCAATCGCCCGGCTTGACCGGCTGTGAGATGCCGTTTCAACAAGACGCATCAGCCGCAAGATCTCCTTTACCTGCTGGCAAGGTGCGTCAAGGCCGCTATCCGGTACAACTCCCAAGGCGAGTTCAACAATAGTCCGGACAATCGGCGGCTTGGAATGCGCCCTGATTCCATGAAAGCCAACTTGCCGGCCTGCTCGCAGCTGCTCAGGGGTCGCACGCAGTTTACGTGCTATGATTATCGCAAGGTGTTGAAAGGTGTCTGTAGCCGCGACATTGTCTACATGGACCCTCCATATCAAGGTGTCTGCGGACGGCGCGACGCCCGTTATTCAAGTCAGACGACGTTCGAAGGATTCGCCGATGCCCTGGCTGACCTGAACAGACGAAACATCACGTTCATCGTCAGCTACGATGGAAGATGCGGGGACACAATGTATGGGCGAGAGCTGCCGCGGGGCCTCAACTTGCGCAAGCTTGAGGTGGAGGTCGGCCCCTCCACACAGGCAACGCTGCTGGGTCGCGGCGAGAGGACTGTCGAATCCTTGTACTTGTCTCCGGCATTGCTGGCCGTCGTCAAAGGAAAGCCAGTGCCTCTCGATGTCGGCCAACCCCTCCTATTCGAATACGCATGAGCAAGGCGAGATTCCCAAAGGCTGTTCGCAACAAGGCCGCTTCGATCGTCGGAAGGCGTGCCCGCTTGGTAGTGGAGATGATCCTCGAAAAAGGCTTCGTAACGACGGAAGACCTCAAGGATCGCGGTTACAACCACCCGCCACGGGCCATCAAGGACGTGACAGACCAGGGACTCCCATTGGTCCGTTCGTGGGCCAAAGGCCGCGACGGTCGAAAGATGGGCTCGTATACGTTCGGTGATCTCAAAAGCATCAGGAACGACCGCGTAGGCGGTCGGTTGGCCTTCTCGAAGGATTTCAAGGATCGGCTGGTCGCATCCCACGGCTCAAGATGTGCGATATGCTCTGCCCGGCTTGACGCTCGTTACTTGCAGGTCGACCACCGCACACCTTATGAGATGGCCGGCGACTCGGATACGCGAAATCCAGAAGCCTACATACCCCTGTGTGGATCGTGTAATCGGGCAAAGTCCTGGTCGTGTGAACACTGCCATAATTGGCTCGTCGTGAAGGCCGCAAGTATCTGTAAGGCCTGTTACTGAGCCTCGCCTGAAGAGTACTCCCATATCGCAGAGGCTCCCACGCGGCGCGCGGACGTGACTTGGAATCAGGAGGAGGTTGCTGACTATGATTTGGTCAAGGCGGCGGCACGCCAAGGAAGGGTAACAATTCCTGAGTTTGTCAAACGCGTGCTGCGACGGTCTGTGCATGGCCAGTGACCGTTTGCAGCGGCCGAATTGTGGTGCACGCTCAATGAACGCCGGAGTTCGCCGGCGCAGTCTACTTCTGGGCCTCGCCGGTCATGGGGACGAAGCGGACGGGCAGGACGTTGCGCCGTCGGATAGTGCCTTGCTCGTCTTTGGTGACCAGCACGAGGTACTGAAAGTCGCGGGGGTCGCCCACGGGTATGATCATGCGTCCGCCGGGCTTGAGCTGCTCCAGCAGGGGCGGCGGGATTTTGCCGGCCGCGGCGGTGCCGATGATGGCGTCGAACGGAGCCCTATCCGGCCAGCCGAAAAAGCCGTCGCCGGCCCGGACGAACACGTTGCGATAGCCCAGGGCCTTAAGCTTCCTGCCCGCCGACTCGGCCAGTTCCTTCACAATCTCAATCGTATAGACCTCCCGCGCGATCTCGGCGCAGACGGCCGCCTGGTAGCCCGACCCGGTCCCGATCTCCAGCACGCGGCTGTTGGGGTCAAGCCGCAGGGCCTCGGTCATAAACGCCACGATATACGGCTGGCTGATCGTCTGGCCGGCCGCGATCGGCAGCGGCGAATCGATATGGGCCTGCCGCTCATAACCGGGCGCGACGAAGGCATGTCGGGGCACGGTCTCCATGGCCTTGAGTACGTTGGGGTCGATCACGTCGCGGGTCTTGATCTGCATGGCCACCATCCGCCGCCGCTGCTCGACCATCTCGCCAAAGGCCGGATGCTCATGCAATGGCCGCAGCACGGGTGCCGTATTGGGATCATTCGGATCACCCGCCCCCGCCTCATCCCTCGCATCGCCCTGCGAACTCCACACCGGCGCCAGCCCAATTCTCCCCGGCCAAACGCAGGTTGCCCAGATTAACGCGCCGGATAGTACGGCCGTCATCCCGATGATTCCCGATTTTCTGTCCAACGCGCCCATAAAACCACCTCCTTTTTGAGCTTCGCCTCTCATTACAACATCTTACGTTCAAAGCAGCTGCCGTCAAGCTCGTCCGGGGAACCGTTGAAAAAGCTCGCCGTTTTCATACTATAGGCGCTCTCAGGGGCGTCTGTTCTAATGGGTCGGCTGGTCCAACGGTTTCGGCCCGGCAGCCAATGGCCGACAACACGGCGGCCACGAAAGGTGATAAGTATATGTACGACATGGACTTACACGATCCCGACGACGTCTTCAATCAGATGCACGAGGCATCCACGTCGCTGCCCGGCTTCGTCTATCGCGACGATCAGACGCTGGCCGTAACGGACTTGGGAAATCGCGGCGTCAAGCTCGAATTGGGCCGCAATATCGACACCCTCGGGGCCATCATTCTGCCCACCACCGAGGCCCGCGCCTGTGGCGAATTCGTGCTCAAGTCCGTGGATTGCAACA
>DSDB01000515.1 GCA_011057845.1 Phycisphaerales bacterium
GCGTTCGATGTCGTGCGGCCGGGCGGGGCGTTCTATGCGTTTGTGCGGGCGCCGGGGGATAGGGCAACGGCATTCGTGGAGAAGGCCATCAAGGACAATGTGCTGGTGATACCGGGCAACGTCTTCAGCGAATGGGATACGCATTTTCGCATCAGTTACGCCACGAGCGACACGGAGATCGAACGCGGGGTGCGGATACTCAGGGGGCTGGTGTAATATGGATTTGGATGATTGACGTGGCGGGGGCAGGGGGCTAGAATGCGTTTTATGAGGGTACTTGGGCGGTTCATCTTGTTGCTGTGTCTGGCCGCGACGGTGGCGATGGGGGCACAGGAGGCGAATTTGCCGGCGGATGGCAGTGGGGGGGAGAGCGATGGAACCGTCCCGGCGCGTGAGCTTGTGCAGGCCAGGGGGGCAGTGGTGGTCTGCGAGGGGATGATCGACGATGGGTTGTTCCAGTCGATACGGCGGCGGGCGGAGTCGGCGATTGCGGGAGGGGCGGGGTATCTGGTCTTCGAGATCAGCACCTACGGCGGGGCCGTGGAGGCGGCCGACGACATTGCGAAGTACCTGATCCTGGACCTGGGCAAGCGGGTGCGGACGGTGGCGTATGTGTCGACGGAGGCCATCAGTGCCGGGGCCCTGATCAGCGTCTCGTGTCAGGACATTGTCATGCTGGCCAATACGACGATCGGGGCCTGCGCGCCGATTGCACTGGGGGCGGAGCTGAAGGGGGTGGAGCGAGAGAAGGTCGAAAGCTTCATCCGGGCGGCATTCATGCGGGCGGCCGAGGCGAATGGGTACCCCGAGGCGCTGCTCAAGGCGATGGTGACGATGCAGATCGAGGTGTACCGGGTGCGGAACACTACAACCGGGCAGTGGGAGTTCTTCGAGGGGGACGGTCTGCCGAGGGATCCCAATACGTATGACCTTGAAAATAAGGAACTTATATGCGCCGATGACGAGATTCTCACGCTGACGGCCTCTCAGGCGAAGGAGCATGGGGTGGCAAGGGCGGTGGTGGCGGGGCGGGACGAGGTATTCGCGTTTCTGGCCGACCGCGATGGGGTGGAGTTTGTGGGCGAGCCCGCGGTTCTGCGGACGACCTGGTCGGAGGAAATGGTGCGGTGGCTGAATTCGCCGGTGGTAATGAGCGTCCTGGTGATGGTTGCACTGCTTGGGGTGTATCTTGAGTTGAGCACCCCGGGGGTCGGACTGCCGGGTCTGGCGGCGGTTGTGTGTCTTGCGGTCATCATCGGCAGCAAGTATTTGCACGGGCTGGCGAACTGGGTGGAGGTGGCGGTCCTTTTGGTGGGAATCGTGTTGCTGCTGGTGGAGGTGTTTGTCCTGCCGGGCTTCGGGATTGCCGGGACACTGGGTATCGCGTGCATTCTGGCTGGACTGCTGGGGATGCTCGTGAAGAATGCGCCGGGTGAGTTGCCGATTCCAAGGGGGCCGGAGGACTGGAATGTATTTGCGGCCGGGGTTCTGTCGCTGGCGGCCGGATTCGCGGGGTTCGTGGTGTTGGCCATGCTTAGCGCAAGATTCCTGCCGCGGATGCGGCTGTTCAGCGGGCTGCTGCTGACGGCTGGGGCCTCAGCAGGGGCGAGCGAGGCCACCGGGCAGTCCGTCGGCGGGTCGGACCTGAAGGTCGGCGACAGGGGGGTAGTCGTCTCGACACTGCGGCCGGTGGGGCGGGCCAGGTTCGCAGACCGCTTGGCGGACGTTGTAGCGCGGGCCGGAATTGTGGAAAAGGGCACGGCGGTGGAGGTGGATGAGATTCACGGTAATAGGGTCGTGGTAAAGGTCGCCAAGGTCAAGCAGGATACTTGAGGCCATGATGATGTCTTGAGGGCCAGGCTTATGGGTTGGTGGTTGCTGTTTGCGGTGTTTCTTTATGTCGTGTGCGCGGCGCTGCTGATTGCGGAGGTGTTTGTGCCGAGCGGGGGGTTGCTCAGCCTGTGTGCATTTTGCGCATTGGTGGGGGGGGTGTGGATTTTCTTTCGGCAAAGCCTGGCGATGGGCTGGATCGGTGTGTTTGTCGGGGTGGTGATGATTCCGACGGTGTGGATTGCCGCGTACAAGTGTTTCCCCAAGACGCGGTTCGGCAGGAGCGTAACGCTTCAGAGTCCCAATCGCGAGATTGGAGACGCCGTCGCGGATTTGGCCGGTTTGAAGGAGTTATTGGGATCGGTGGGGACGGTGCTGACGCCGCTGCGACCAGTGGGAACATGCGATTTTTCGGGCAGAAGGATTGAATGCGTGGGCGAGAGCGGGTATGTTGAGAAGGGCCGGACGGTCAAGGTGATCTCCGTGCAGAGCACGCAAGTGACGGTTCGGGTCGTAGAAGCAAGCTGACGAAAGGGCAACGGTATGCGCGATATGGTGAATTCGGTATTGGCGCTGACGGAAGGCGGGAAGATAGCGGCGGCCGTCGTGTTGATCGTCGTAGGGATTGTTGCATTTGTTCTCGTGCTGCTGTTCCTGAAATTCTTCCGGTTGTGGTTGCAGGCGTGGCTTTCCGATGCCAATGTGAGATTCTCGGAATTGATCGGGATGTGGCTTCGGCGGGTGGACACGCGGACCATTGTGCTGAGCAAGATTACGGCGATTCAGGCGGGGCTGCAACTGACGACGAAGGACCTGGAGAGCCATTATCTGGCCGGGGGGCGGGTGCCGAACGTGGTTCGGGCGCTGATTGCCGCGAATCGGGCGAGCATTGATCTGTCGCTCAACACGGCCACGGCGATCGACCTGGCGGGGCGGGATATTCTCGATGCGGTGCAGACGAGCGTGAATCCGAAGGTCATCGACTGCCCGGACCCGGCGAAGGGCCGCGGAACAGTGGACGCCGTGGCGCAGGACGGGATTCAGCTCAAGGCCAAGGCTCGGGTAACGGTGCGGGCGAATATCCAACGGTTGATCGGCGGGGCGACGCAGGAGACCATCATTGCTCGGGTGGGCGAGGGAATCGTCACGACAATCGGCAGCGCCATCACCTACAAGCGTGTGCTGGAGAGTCCGGATGAGATATCGAAGGCGGTTCTGGCGAAAGGACTGGACGCCGGGACGGCCTATGAGATTCTGTCGATTGATATCGCGGACGTGGACGTGGGGGAGAACGTGGGGGCCCAGCTTCAGGCGGCTCAGGCGGAGGCGGATATGCGGCGGGCCAAGGCGGAGGCAGAGAAGCGCCGCGCGATGGCGGTGGCCCGCGAACAGGAGATGCGGGCCCTGGTGGTGGAAAACGAGTCGAAGGTGCCTCTGGCGATGGCCGAGGCGTTCTCGAAGGGGAATCTGGGTGTGATGGATTATTATCGGATGAAGAACATCATAGCGGATACGTCGATGCGGGACTCGATCGCCAAGCCGAAGAAACAGGAATAGTGTTTTGCTGACGACAGGTTCGGGATTTATGTTGTGGGTCTTGTCGGCGCGGGATCCCGACGCCGATGGCTGGATGAATCTGCTGCTGCCGGTTCTGGTGGCCGTGTTTTGGGCGGTCGGCGGACTGGTGAACGCGACGAAGCAAAAGAAACAGCAGAAGGCGGCC
>DSDB01000514.1 GCA_011057845.1 Phycisphaerales bacterium
CTGCGGATTCCCGGCTGGGCTCACAACGAAGCGGTCCCCAGCGACCTGTACCGTTTCGCCTCCGCCGGCGATGAGACGGTGGCCCTCTCGGTCAACGGCAAGCCCGCTGGTTTGAACATCAAAGACGGCTTTGCGGTCCTCCGGCGGGACTGGATGACGGGCGATACCGTCGAATTGACCTTGCCCATGCACATTCAGCGGGTGTTGGCCCACGATGCGGTCGAAGCCGACCGCGGGCGGGTTGCGCTCCAGCGAGGGCCCATCGTATACTGCGCCGAATGGCCCGACAACGACGGCGAGATCAGCACCCTTGTACTGCCGGACGATACCGAACTGACGTGTGCGTACCGCAGCGACCTGCTCAAGGGCGTCGCCGTCATTACCGGCAAGGCGGTGGGCCTGGAATTTGATCCATCCGGCAACATCGCGGCCCGCAAACCCCGCACACTGACGGCCATTCCGTACTACGCCTGGGCCCATCGCGGACCCGGCCAGATGGCGGTCTGGCTGGCCCGCGACGAGAAGGTCGTCGAAGCGAAATTGCCCCCTGGGACCCTGGCAAATCCCTCGTTCGAACGAGGCTCCGACAATCGCCCCACGGGTTTTCGCACGCAGACCTACAGTGGCGACGCCCGCTTCGAATATGCCAGGACCGGTCGAACCGGGGACCGTTGCGTGATGATTGAGTCGACGGCCGGCGCCGATGCCGGCTGGTTTGGCTCATTCACGGTCAAGCCCAACACCCGCTACCGCCTCAGCGTCTGGATCAAAGCGGAGAACCTCGATGCCGGCTCCGGCAAAGGGGCCCTGCTCAATATCCACAATATCCAGCCCCTCCAATCCTCGCCTGTTACCGGCACAACGGACTGGACGAATGTCTCGGTCGAGTTCGACTCGGCGAGCCACCGCACCATCGAATTCAACTGCCTCTTTGGCGGTTGGGGCCGCTCCACCGGCCGGGCCTTCTACGATGACCTCGAAATCGAAGAGATCGCCTCTCAGTAGCCCCGCTCCATCCCACCGATCCCGCCGTTTCCAGCAAAACACGAAAAACAGAATACGAACGACCCACGGCTACCACAATGCCCAGAAAACCCCCGCAACCCGGCGTGCCACGGTAACACGCCGGTGCCGTGCCGCTGATCCACCATCGGCGTCGAAGGCTTCGCTATGGCGCACAGACACCGCCTCTTCTCTCAGAAGCGAAGCCGCTCCCTCCACCGTGCTGCACCTTCGTCGGACTACTGAGGCGTATCCGCCTCGATCGACTCTTGGAGCTTCTTCAGCTCGGCGTCCATGTTCTGTTCGTTGATGTCCTTTTTCGCCTCGGCCTCGTACTCGGCCATCGACTTGACCTCAACGTCGTTTGCCTCGGCCGGTGGGGTCTCCTTCTTGCCACATCCGGACAGACATGCACTCAACGCCACGACAATCACTACCAGAATCCAACGTTTCAACATGGCACAACTCCCCGGGACCACTATCGGGCCCCTGTTCAACGGTTTCATTAACACCACAGACTATAACCGGCACACATCACCGCTACTCCACATCATTTTTCTCCGGCGTCGTCACCTGTATCTTTGACGGTGTCTATGTCAGGAGTTTCGGTCTGTTCCGGCTCAGCGGCCGGTTCATCTGTCTTCTTGTTGGCATCCTCATGTTTTCCCCTGCCTTTGGCCTGGTCCCCGGTCGCCGCCGGTTCTACCGCCGCCCCTCGCTCCTGGAGCCGCCGTCTCGTGGCTTCATAACGTTTCTGCTCCCGTGTAGCCAACTCATTGACCAGCGTAACCTTGTCGGTATCGCCGGCGTTCTGGGCCAGTTCTCGAATCCGATTCAACCGAGCCACTCGCTGCCGGTGCTTGGCCTCCTCGTGCGCCATCTGCTTCGCCACGGCCTTCAGTTGCTGTGTCTTTCCCTGACCCTGGCCCTTTGTCTCGGGCTTGGCCGCCGCCCCCTGGCCCTTGCTCTTGTCTTTGACCTCTGCCGCCCCGCCTTGTCCCTTGCCCTTGGCCTCCGCGGCCTTGGCCTGGGCTTCGTCCTTTCGCTTCATGGCCTCAGCCCGGGCGGCCTCGGCGTCCTTCTTGGCCTTTTCGACGGCGGCATTGCGGGCCGCGGGGTCTTCCAGGCCCTGCAGGCCTTCCTTGCCTTCGGCCGCTTTGCCTCCGGCGGGCTTGGACTTGGCCTGTTCGGCCATGGCCCGGGCCTTTTCGACCTGTTCCTTGGACTTGTCGGCTGCCCCCTGACCCTGGCCTTTGTTCTTCTCCTGTGCCGGCACAGCGGCAAGACCAACCGAAAAGACAACGGCCGCCGCCAACAATAACAGCTTCCTGCTCATGTCATAACCTCCAATCTTCAATTCCCCTTTGCCTGCTTCAGCCCCACATTGGCTTGAACCGCCACATGTAGGCTGCTTCGATCCCGTCCGGTGTCCAATCCTGCCGGGCCGGTCGTGAGGCGACTTTCCTCTCATTTGTACGGATTCCTCGGTGTGACGCAACAATTTTCCCGTACTATCGCGGCACGATGTGCAAATCCGCCCAGATTCGCGTAAAAACGGCGAAATCCTCCATATCGATAATCTCGCCGTCCGGCTGGGAAATATCACAAATCCGCCGATAGGCTTCCTGCCCCTCCTGTGTCAGCCATGCCCCCGCCAACACCGCTAAATCCCGCTCATCGACGCGACCGTCCCTATTGAAATCCCCCGCCACCGCCTCCCTGGCCGTCGCCAGGGCCTTGATACAGAAATTCGCCGAACCGTCGAGGTCATGCAGGTCCACCCATTGCTCGCCGGTGCGATAGTAACTCTCTCCGGGATTCGCGGCCGAGACGACCAGCACGCTCTGGCCATCCTCCAGTGCCGTCTTGCCCAGGAACGCCCCGCGGCTGGTTTCCATCGCTTGTGCCGGCTCCCAGCCGGGCCCGCCCAGCAGCACCGGCACTTCCGACGTCCGGTCGTAGGCATGACCTCCTTGCGACAACCAGACGTATACGAAAAAGTCCTCCGCCGGGAAGACCTCCACGGGTCGATCCAGTTCCACCGTGTGAAATCCCCTGTACGCCAGTGTCCCGCTTGCCCTGGCCAGCTCCCCCGACAGCCGCCCCTGTCGGAAACTCTCATACACGACGGCCGTATAAGCGGCACCATCGACCGCCGTATAGAAGCTCACCGCCTCCACGGTGTCGCGGCCCTGCCCCCAGAACGCGTTGAACGCCTCATGGCAGTCCGTCAGGGTGTCCCGTCGGCCGTGCAGGTCGTGGTAGTACACACGGTCGTACCGCATGGGCTCGACGTCGCGAAAGAACACCGCGCCCATGTCCGGCTCCTGGCAGCACCAGCGGTCCCAGTAGCTGATCCAGATGTAGCCATCCTCGAAATAGCCCGTTCCCCAACTGTTCTTGCACAGCCAGGCTCCGAGGCCCTGCGGCGCGGGCGTCACCTTATCATCGTCCCAGCCGACAATGGCCACGGAATGATTGGGCAGCATGGCGCTGCCGCGGGGCTGGTAATGTACCGAACCGGACATGAACCGCATATCAAA
>DSDB01000516.1 GCA_011057845.1 Phycisphaerales bacterium
CGCTTCATCTGGGCCTTCAGCCGATTACGCGTAAAGACAATCAATTCTTCCTTGCACCGCTGGTGCACCTGCCATATCTGCTCATCCGGTATCTGGTCGACATCCTTCCACACCGATGGATCGGTGGGCTCCTCAATCCAGCTCGGTCCCAGGTAGCGCTTATACAGCGACGCCACTTCCGGGGCCAGCCACGTCGTCGTATGGACGCCGTTGGTGATCGAACGGATAGGCACCTCCTTGATAGGCACCCGCGGCCACAGGCTCGCCCACAACTCCCGCGAGATCTGCCCGTGCAGCCGGCTGACGCCGTTGATATGGCTGCTCAGGTTGATCGCCAGAATCGGCATCTTGTACGCCTCGTTGTCGTCGTCCGGCAGCATCCGCCCCAGACTCATGAACTGCGCGCGGCTGATCCCCAGCTCGGGGAAATACGACCCGAAGTACTTGTCCATCAACTGCGTGCGGAACTCATCGAGTCCCGCCTTCACCAGCGTATGCACCGTAAAGACGTTCGCCGTTCGCGTCGCCTGCAGCGCCTCGTCGAACGTCATATTATACTTCGTCCGCAAATGCCGAATCCGCTCCAGGCCCATAAACGCCGCATGGCCCTCGTTCATGTGGCAAACCGTCGGCTCGATGTTCATCGCCAGCAACGCCTTGAACCCCCCGATCCCCAGCATAATCTCCTGGCGGATCCGCAGTTCCCGGTCCCCCCCATACAGACTCGACGTAATCATCTTGTCGGCCGGGCTGTTGTCCGGGGTGTTCGTGTCCAGCAGGTAAAGCGGGATACGCCCGACGCTGACCCGCCATATCTGCGACGTCACCGGCCGACCCGGATAGTCCACGCTCACCGTCAGTGGACGTCCGCCGTCGTCGCGAACCAGCTCCATCGGCATCCTGTGGAACTCGTTGTCCGTATACACCTCCTGCTGCCAGCCGTCCACGTTCAGGTACTGCCGGAAATACCCCCGCTGATACAACAGACCCACGCCCACCAGCGGAATGCCCAGGTCGCTGGCGCTCTTGAGGTGGTCGCCCGCCAGAATGCCCAGGCCACCCGCATACACCGGCAGCGACTCATGAAGCCCGAACTCCGCGCTGAAATACGCAATAATCGGCTTCTGCTCAAAGGATGTGACCCGGTCAAACCACGTCGGCCGGGCCATATAGCCCTTCAGCCGATCCACCGCCCGCTCCAGTTCCGAGAGAAACCCCGGCTTCTTCGCCAGAATCTCCAGCCGCTGCTGCGGCACTTTGCCCAGAAGCTTCACCGGATTGTGCCCGCACGCCTCCCAGAGAGCCCCGTCGATCCGCTTGAACAAATCCTCGCTCTCGGGATTCCACGACCAGAACATGTTCTTGGCCACATATTCCAGGTCCTTCAGCGGCTCCGGCAGCGCCGGAAGAACAGTGAAGCTATGCACTGGCGACATCTTGCATCTCCGTTATGTTACTCATCGGTGCTCAGAAAACTCGTATCTTATGGGGCTATCGCTATAGACCCTGGGACGTTCATTTCATCGACCATCAGCCTCCCCTCCTTGACCCCAAAGGCCCTGTAAAGCCCCTGTGCAACGCGAATCCGACAGGATAGCGCCCCTCCGGTCCTTGTCCAGCCCCCATAGAAAAAGGCCTGCGTACAGGCCTTTAACTTCAGGCGCCTCCGCGAGTGCCGTAGGAAAGTGTTTGAAGAGAACCCATTACTGTAAGGTGGGCAGTCGTTGCTTCAGTCCGAAAGTCCTGTCAAAGCAGGCGTGTCCGGATCAAGGAGACCTGACTTCCCTCAGAACGGGCATCGGTTCCTTCAAACCATTACTTTACCGTACAAACACCGCAGGGGTTAGCCCGCGTATTACACATCGCTTATACCAGATTCGCCGCGACAAGTCAAGATATTATCGCGCCTTCCGGCATCTTACAAGCGCCTTTGCTACAATCTTTTTCGGCCGGAGAACCCCACACGCTCCAGCAAAAAAAGTCTTCCCCGTCGGCCTCGGCTGTAACCCCTGAGCCGGTCTACACTTAGAAACGGCCTCCCGATCAGCCGCCTGACCCCGGCCCAAACGCTGATAGGCTGTTTCGAGGGCATCGCGGCGAAAAACGGGGCGAACATAGTCCGCCCGGGCTCAGGTCCCAAGCGTCCACGCATCCGGCGTAACTGTCATAATATTGGCCGTCACATCCACGTCGACATTCTTCATCGTCCACGCCAACCCGCCCAGGATAATCCCCTGCACGTCCACGTTCGTCCAGATGTCGTCTCGATGCCCGAATGACGTATAAAACACCCGCCCCTTGCCGTGCATCCTCGCCCACGTCGCCGGAAACGGCGGCCGCTGGTACATCCCGCCCTTCATCCCCACGTTGTCCTCGATCAGGATCACGTGCAGGTCCTTGGCGAAGTTCTTCAGGCAGTACCATTCTTCCATCAGCTTCTGACCCGGCCGGAACTTCTCGGCCCCGGCGAACTTCGTGTCTGTCGCCCGGATCAGCGCCGCCTGCTGCGCCCCGTGCACGATGAACTCCCCGCCGAGCATGGCGATGTAGGGGTCGATCTCCGTCTGGTTCTGATTCCGCGCCCCTTTCGAGTGGAAGCTGTCCGTCGCCGAGTGGAACCCCACGAACCCCATCCCCTCGCTGACGGCTTTCAGCAGCTTCTCCTTGCCCGCGGCGCTCATCGGCGGGGCCTCGCCCTCCTTCGGCTGTGTCAGGTCGCCGCTGGTGTAGAACGCGATGCAGTCAAACTGCGTCAGGTCGCCGTCGAACACCCCCCCATCCTTCGTATGGACAATCTCGAAGTTGTGCTTCTTGCCCAACTCCGTCAGGGTCCGCGTCGAGATCGACGGCCGGCCGCCCACCACCTTGATGGCATCGTGCTCGAACCCGGCCGACCGCGTAAAATACAGAATCCGCTGCTTTCTCTTCTCGGCCCCCGCCATCCACTGCATGGGAAGCGCCGCCCCAACCACGGCCGCCGCCCCAACCGACCTCAACATCTCACGACGCGTAATCATATTCGTCCAAACCTCCAAAGCAGTCCATGTAATATGTTTTCATACTGAGCGAAGCGAAGCATCTGGGTAATACCTTGTCATACTGAGCGAAGCCAAGCATCTGGCCCGCGCATCCGAATTACCCCCGGTTGCGCGTCCGCCGCCGCGCCCCTGCAACTCTGTTCAATTGCCTGCACCTGGTATGACGCCCCAGCGCCGCCGGTCTATTGCACATATCCTATCCCCCCGATAGCATCCCCGTCAAAGCCAAAACCCACTCACGCCGCATCCGTCCCGCCCGCGCATGCCGAAGCGACCTGTCTGTCTGGCTCACGACCAGCTCGCCCCCGCCTGATCGACCTCTTTGCCTGTCAGAACTCCTCCACCGCCTCCGCCAGCGATTCCATCACCTTCAGCAGCGCATCCTTATCAAGCCCCTTCAAGGCCTCCTCATCCAGCCACAACCCCTCCAGGAACGCCATCATCGCCTCGAAATCAACGCCTTGCTCCAACGCCGCTTCCGAACGCTCCCCACCCGCCATCAACGA
>DSDB01000615.1 GCA_011057845.1 Phycisphaerales bacterium
ACCAGGTACTCGATCTGCTCGCAGTACATCGACCCGAAACTGTCCACGACGTAGACCACATCAACCGGCGTCTTGGCGAGCTGGTCGAGGGCCTCGACGATATCCGGCTCGATCTCCTTCGACACCGCCATGATGTTGACGGTCGTCTCGTACCCAAGGTCATGGCACCGGTTGATCAGGTCAATGCCCTTGTCCACGTCCTTGACGTAGATGGCCGATCGGACCATATCCACCGGACTTTCATCGGCCGGGGCAAAGACCTGTTCCTTGACCCGGTACGCGTCTACCATGATACTGATCTTGATGTCCGACTCGATCCCCTCGGTGATCTGCCGAATCTTGTCGTCGTCGCAGTACTTCCAGGCCCCGAATTTCTCCGGCGGACACAGCTCTCGGCTGCTCCGATAGCCCATTTCGATGTAGTCCACGCCGCTCCTGGCCAGGGCCTCGTAAACGGCCCGGACGAACTCGTCGCTGAAGAAATGGTCGTTGATCAACCCGCCGTCGCGGATCGTACAGTCAAGCACCTTGATTTCCGGTCTGAACATAGTTGTGTCCGCTTAATTGTCTTAAAGTCTTTCCAATACACTGCTTACGATTTCAGGCGGGACGTCGACCGCATAGGCGCCGTTCCGCACATACACTTGTCCGATACCCTCAATCAGCACGAATTTCGGCCACCTGTGAACCGCCTTCTTGTCGTGTCTGAGCAGGTCCATTAGCTCTGAGGGCCTTATCCCACCCGGTTTCGCCCTAGGAACACCGAGCCTCTCGAATAATGCCCGGATTCTGACGAGTCGGTCGTCGTTTGCCAGGCCCATCTCCGCCTCGATCAGCCCGGCCGCGACGATGCCCACCGCCACAGCTTCCCCGTGGAGCAGTCCATAGCCGCTGGCCGCCTCGACCGCGTGGCCGATGGTGTGGCCGTAGTTGAGCATCCGACGCTGGTTGCGCTCCATGGGGTCGGCCTCGACGACGGCTCCTTTGATCCGGCAGTTTGCCAGGGCTATCTGCTCCAGAACGCCCGTATCCCGCGCCAGAATCGCATCGATATTGGCCTCTATGAACTCGAAATACGACGAATCCGCGATCAGACCGTGCTTGATTGACTCGACGATCCCCGCTCGATACTGCCGCTCGTCCAGTGTCTCCAGCGTTGCCACGTCGATATACACTGCCGCCGGGTGCCAGAACGCCCCAAAAGCGTTCTTGCTCACACTGGAATCGACGCCGGTCTTACCCCCGACTGCTGAATCGGCCTGGGCTAGGGTCGTGGTTGGGATTTGCACAACGGGAACGCCACGTTTGAACACGGCCGCGGCAAAGCCCGCGATATCGCCGACCGTACCGCCACCGAGCGCCAAGACAATGCTGTCTCGCCCCAGAAAGGCCTTCTCCATGGTCTCGACGATGGCCACGGCTGTGTCCACCGTCTTGGACTTCTCCCCGGAGGGTCGGATCACGTAAGAAGCCGCGTCATTGGACCCAACGAGCCGCGCCAGATGCCCTGCCGCCACGACGTCCTCGTCCGTTAGGACAAACGGCGTATACGCGGCAAAATCGGCACACACCCGCTCCCAGACCGTCGGGAGCAGTCCGGTGCCGATAGTGATCCGGTAGCCGCCACCGGGAGTCGGCGGTATCTTGACCTCGTGGCAAAGCATGGCGTCGGTCTCGTCTGGCCGTCGAAAGCGTATATCAATCACGTACTGCTAATAGGTGATAAAGCAATAATTATACCGACGGCCGCCCGCAAATGCAAGTGTTTTCGATACTTACATCGGATGGCACCGCTCACCGTCGCCCTCGGCGACGGCGCATCGACGCCTGACTACTTGTCCCCCCGCAGCCAGTTCTGGGCGAGCACCGCCAGGTCCGCCGAATCCACCCGCCCGTCTCCTCCTTCCGGTGCGATATCGCCCGTCTGGCCCGGCAGGCCCTCCAGCCACTGTCGGCTCAAGATCGCCAAATCGGCCATATCGACTGCGCAGTCGCCGTTGAGGTCGGCCACGCTGGGGTGCTCGCAAAGCAAGCGGCTCACCTGGTCGGCGCTCAGCGGGTAGTTGTACACCCGTACGTCGTCCAGCAGCCCATTCCAAAAACGCCCCGGCTTTTCCACGTTCTCGCCGATGAGCACCGGTCGGTCATTGACGCTGATCTTGGAGGCCAGGGCCACCGGACCGGCCGGATCCAACTGCCCGTCAATGTAGAGCCGCAGGTATTCGCCGTCGAACGTGCCGCAAAGGTGATACCAGCGGCGGGGCGCCAGCTCGACGCTGCTGTTGACGTGGTACCAGGGCGATCCGGCCGTTACGGCGAAATGCGCGATGGGTTCGTTCTGGTAGAATGACAGCCGCCACGCGGAGTCGCCTTTGGAAATGACTGTCTGGTATTCGTGGCTGAGCGCTTCGTAGTAGACCCACGCCGAGACCGTGATGGCCTCCGTCAGGTCGAACGGTGCTTCCGTCAGGATCGCCACTTGGTCATTCACCCCGTCAAAACGCAGCGCGCCGCCGAATCGCCCTCCGGCTGGCTGCCACCGCGGCCCCGACAGCCACCCGTTGTTGTTGCCGGCCGAATCGCCTGCGATGGCCCCGACGGCCTCGTCGAACTTCCAGTGGGCGATCAGGCTCGTGAACTCATAGGCCCCGATATCGGCCAGTGGCGCCGTGCCCACGCCGGTGTCCGCGGCCGCCGGGGTATCCAGGCACCGCGGCATCCCGTCGACGTCGCGTGCGAGAACACCCGGCAGACCCCGCGTCGCCAGAACCGCGCCTGCCGCCTCCAGCACGCCCTTGTCGGCCGCATCGATACACGGTGAACCGGCTGAAAGCCGAAGATTCCCCGGATAGTCATTGTCGCCCACCCCGAAACCATCGCCCCCATCCCTGGGCAGGCTCACCAACAATGGATCGGCGCCCGTGTTGGCCGCTCCACCCAACGAACCGGTCCAGCCCTGTACGCACGAATACTGGATCGAGCCGGCGTTTCCCTGGTACTGGGCCGCCTCGCCCGTACCATAAGCGTCCACGTTCACCCACAGAATTGTATTGCGCACGGTCGGGGTGCTGCCGTAATTGAATATGCCGCCGCCTTTGCCCCCGGATTCGTTGCCGCAGATGGTGCAATGGACCACGAGCGGCTGGGCGAGATTCGAGCTGTAGATTGCTCCCCCATCCCCGGCTGCCCGGTTTGCCGCCAGCACGCACCCGACGATGGCCGGAACGCCGCTGTAATTGGCCACAGCGCCGCCTTTAGCACCGGCCTTGTTGCCGACGAACCGGCTGCGAACCGTGTAACTTTGGCTCGACTTGTTATACAACGCGCCCCCGCGATCCGCGGCGGTATTGCCGCTGAACAGGCAGCCGACGAGGACGGTTGTATCCGAGTTATTTGACACCGCGCCGCCGTCGTCGGCGCAGTAGTTGTCGCTGAACACGCAGTCCGTCAGCCGGCTGTTGCCCCCGCTGTTGTACACCGCGCCGCCTTCGCGGGTCGCCGTATTGCCGACAAACTCACAGCGGTCGAACC
>DSDB01000692.1 GCA_011057845.1 Phycisphaerales bacterium
GGCCAGCAGGACGACGCTCTTTTCGCGGGAGGGCTGAGAGACGTGGTCCAGGTGCAGGTTGTAGGCGTAGAAGGACCGGCCGCTCTGCTTGTCGGTCAAGCGGGCCCAGGAGCAGATTCGGACGCAGGCGTTGCCCCAGTGGGTGGAGCCTGGCACATCGGGGGTGTCGGAGAACCAGAAGGTGGCGAACTCACTCACGTCGAACTTGTCGCGGTTGTACAGCAGGGCCGAATACTCGCCGGATGCCTTGCCGTCCTCGCGGGCGACGCCGATCTCGCCATATTGCGGCAGCGCCCGGCGAATGTAGTCGATCTGAAAGCGCAGGGCCTCCTGAAGACCGATGACGTCGCAGGCGTGCCGCTCGATGGTCCCAACGACCATGTCCTTGCGTCTATCCCAGTGGTTGGGCCCGTCGTTGGCCGAGCCGTAGCGGATGTTGAAGGTCATGACCTTCAGTTCCAGCGGTTTGGGCTCCGCGGCCACGCAGTGGACAGACCAGAGGCACACGGCAAGCGCCATCGCTATGGCGGCCAAGAGGATCCGACGGCGCCGTATTGCGTAGTGCGTGTTGCGTATTGCGCCCGGGTGGCGGCCTTTGCCGAAGGCAAGGGCCGAATCGCACCAGCCCTTCGCTGCGCGAAAGGCTGCCACCCAACTCGTTCGTCGTTCGTATTTCGTCTGTTCAGCTTCGCTCAGGACAGGCGTTCGTATGTCGGACATGATAGACTCCTGTTATGCTCTTATGCTCTTATGCTCTTATGCTCGCGTCAGAGGCTTTTCTGTTTTTCTTGTTCCGTGAGGACTTCGTTGAGGGCGCCGCTGCGGAAGCCCTGGAGGTCGACGGTGATAAACTTGAAGCCCAGGTTCTTGAGTCCTTCCACGATGCGGATGCGTGTGGGCTCGGCGGTCAGGCGGGGCAGGTCGGCCGGGCGGACCTCGATGCGGGCGATGGCGTCGTGGTGGCGGACGCGGAACTCGACGAACCCGAGGGACCGCAGGAGGTCTTCGGCCTTTTCCACCTGGCGGAGGCGTTCGGCGGTGATCTCCAGACCGTAACTCATGCGGGAGGCCAGACACGGCGAGGCGGGCACGTCGGCCGTGGGCAGGTTCATCCGGCGGCTCAGTTCGCGGATTTCGGCCTTGGTCAGCCCGGCCTCCATAAGGGGGCAGGCGACGGAAAAGACCTTCGCGGCGCGATTGCCGGGGCGGAAATCGTCCTTGTCGTCGAGGTTGCTGCCGCAGGCGACGGCGTCGTAACCCTTTTCCTTTGCAATACTTACGAGCAAGCCATAGAGGTGGCTCTTGCAGTGGAAGCAGCGGTCGGCCTTATTGGCGGCGTAGTCGGCGTCATGCACCTCCTCGACGTTGACCTCCAGGACCTCAGCGCCGATGAGCCGGGCGTTTTGGATGGCGGCATCGTACTGGGAGCGGGCCAGCGAGGGGCTGACGCCGATGCAGGCCAGGACGTTTTCACGGCCGAGGGTCTCGACGGCGGCCGCCAACAGGAAGGTGCTGTCCACCCCGCCGGAGTATGCCACGACCACCCTGCCGAGATCGCGGAGACGCATCTGGAGGGCCTGGTGCTTGGTCTGGATAGACATAAAGCCGATGGAGGGATTTGAACCCTCAACCCCAGCTTTACGAAAGCTGTGCTCTACCGTTGAGCTACATCGGCCTGAGAAAACCGCATTCTAGCATAGATTCGCGGCGGTGTAAAGCCCCCGTGCCGAATTCCCAAACCATTCATGGCAGCGGGCTTGTCTGTCGAGCAGTGGCCGATTCCATGCGTTTTAGACTGACCCACTACCCCCGGCCGGCAACGGGTTGTGTTTTCGCCGGGGATATGGTCTGATGGGTCGGCCTGAGGAAAGGGTGGTACGTTTGGGCAATCTCGGCAAGGAGTCTTATTGATGGCTAAGAACGGCGTTTTGGCGGTTGCGGCGGTGCTGCTGGCGGCAGGGTCGGCCTGGGGCGGCGAGGGTGAGCAGGGCTGGGTATCACTGTTTGACGGCAAGAGCCTGCGGGGGTGGAAGGCCGGGGCGAACGCAGGCACGTTCAAGGTGGCCGATGGGGCGATCGTGGCCAATGGGCCGACCAGCCATCTGTTCTACACTGGGCCGGTGGAAAACGCCTTGTTCACCGAATTTGAGTTGAAGGTGGACGTGATGACCAGGGAGGGATCGAATGGGGGGATATACTTCCACACGGCCTATCAAGAGAGCGGGTGGCCCGGCAAGGGGTTCGAGGTGCAGGTGAACAACTCCTACACGGCGGACCCCCTGAAGACGGGCAGTCTGTACGGGATACGGGATGTCAGGCAGACCATTGTTGGGGATGATGTCTGGTTCACGCAGCACATAATTGTGCGGGGCAACCGGGTGGTCGTGAGTGTCGACGGCAAGCAGGTGGTGGACTGGACGGCTGGCGACGACCGTGGACGGCGCAGGCGGGCCCTTTCGAACGGGACGTTCGCCCTGCAGGGCCATGACCCGGGCAGCACGGTCTGCTACCGGAACATCCGGGTCCGGCCGCTACCGGTGATTGACTGGAAACTGGAGGACCTGCATGTACACCTCAAGGGGGGATTGACCATCGAGGAGGCGGTTGCGGATGCACAGCGGCGGGCCGTGAAATTCGGTGTGGCGCTGAATTGTGGGGTGGGGTTCCCTTGCCAGAGCGACGAGGGGCTCCATGGGTTTCTACGGGAATTGGATGGGCAGCCGGTGTACAAGGCGATTCAGGGCGAGGGGCGCGAGTGGATGACGCTGGTTTCGCGGGAAGCGATGGCGAAGTTCGACTATATCTTCACCGATTCGATGACGTGGACGGACGACCAGGGCCGAAGGATGCGGCTGTGGATGCCGGATGAGGTATTCGTGAACGACAAGCAGCAGTTCATGGATATGCTGGTCGAGCAGACGGTTGCGATCATAAGTAATGAACCTATAGATATTTACGTCAATCCAACATTTCTGCCGGCGGTGATTGCCGGAGAATACGACATCCTGTGGACGCCGGAGCGGATGATGAAGGTGGTCCGGGCGGCGAAGGAGCATCAGGTGGCCGTGGAGATCAACTCGCGGTTCATGCTGCCGAGCAAGGCGTTTATCCTGTTGTGCAAGGCCGAGGGGGTGAAGTTCACGTGTGGGACGAACAATGGGGGGCGGGATGACCTGGGGGATTTGGAGTACAGCAAGCGGATGATCCGCGAATGCGGGTTGACGAAGGAGAATTTTTTTACGCCGCGCCCGGCCGGTCAGAGGGCGGTGGACCGGTGGAAGCGTCAATAAAAGTGGTTTAACCGAGGAGGTCGCAGACGGCGTGGCGGAGTGGAAGGGGCCTCCCTGGATACTCCAGAACCGAGGCTCGGATTCCTTAACTTCTCACCCACAGATTTCTTGGAACAGCCTTTTTTTTGAGAAATTTTTCCCAGCCAGTTGACGAACAAGAGTCGCTCCTATATTGTACAGAACACTAACTAGGATTAAACGAATCCTATAGCAGTGACACGCGGCGCCCAGCAAAAGGCA
>DSDB01000528.1 GCA_011057845.1 Phycisphaerales bacterium
CCCGGATCCCATCCGAATTGCCCATAACATCCCTTCCGTCAAGGCATACGCGCCGTTGCCGACCCCGCCATGCCGGGCGTGTGCTCGTGAAGGCCCAACACGCCGTTCGATTGGAGGCGCTTGCGGGAGCCCATTGTGGTGTTTCGACGGCCGCCTGTCCAGTTGGATCATCCTCCGCAAGTGGTCGTCCGATGCCACTCTGTCCCCCCGGCGCAGGCCGGGGTCCGGTCCATGTGGCGAGTAGGCGGGGTACCCCAAGTCGTACTGGATGCCTGCCTGCGCAGGCATGACAGAGTCGTCGCGAACGCATGTGGGTATGCCATCCGCTGTAGGCATTTGAGACCCGTGAATGCCCTACGCCCCAAAGTCGTCGTCATGGTGGATACGGACGTTGATTCGGACGTCGTCGGGCTCCTGCATCATGCGGTCGATGTGCCGCTGGGCGAGGTAGATTCTGACGGCCGTCCAGGCGCAGCCGCCGCCGGTGATGAAGAACGCCATCGCCGCCAGTAGTGCGAAGACCTCCGGCATCGCCAGGATCAGCACGCCGAAGCCGACCAGCAGCAGGCCCGTGATGAACATGCCCTTCGCAAAGCCCCGCGACGCCTGCGACACCATGTTGGAATAGAAGCCAAAGCCCATATCGCACCCGTGTTTTGCCGCCGAGACCGCAGCGCAGCTGTCGGCTGCAACCCAAACCCAACTCGACTGAAAACTCAAAACTCAAAACGTAAAACCAAAACCCAAAGCCCCAAAACCTGGCGCACATCACGCAGGCGAGCGGTTTTTGGGTTTTGAGCTATGGCTTTTCGCTTTGGTCTTTGCGTTTCGATCTTCACTTGCGCCCACGCTGTAACACGAGCCTATGCAGAATGAAGAACGGCGGGCCCCATTCCGGAGCCCGCCGTTGCGTCTGCGTTTAGTACATTCCGCCGCCGGGTCCGCCGGCCGGGGGTTCCTTCTTCTTCTCGGGGATTTCGCTGACGATCGCGTCGGTCGTCAGCAGCAGCGAGGCGATGGAGGCGCCGTTCTGCAGGGCCGCCCGCTCGACCTTCGTCGGCACGATCACGCCGAACTTGACCATATCGCCGTAGCGCTTGGCCAGGGCATCGTAACCGAAATTCTTCTCCTTGCTTTCCATAACCTTCTGGGCGACGATGGAGCCGTCGAGACCGGCGTTGTGGGCGATCTGCTTGATGGGCGCGATGACCGCCCGGCGGACGATGTCGATGCCGACCTTGACGTCGCCGTCGGCCTTGATCTTGTCCAGGGCCGGCAGGGCACGCAGCATGGCCACGCCGCCGCCGGGCAGGATGCCTTCCTCGACGGCCGCACGGCAGGCATGCAAGGCGTCCTCGACGCGGGCCTTCTTCTCCTTCATCTCGGCCTCGGTGGCCGCGCCGACGTTGACCTGCGCGACGCCGCCGGAGAGCTTGGCCAGCCGCTCCTGCAGCTTCTCGATGTCGTAATCGCTGGTCGAGATTTCGATTTCGTTCTTGATCTGCTCGATGCGGCCCTTGATGGCCGCGCTGTCGCCGCCGCCCTCGATGATCGTCGTGGTGTCCTTGTCGACGGTAACACGCTTGGCCCGGCCGAGCTGCGACAGCTCGATGTTCTCCAGGTCCAGACCCAGGTCCTCAAAGATCGCCTGGCCGCCGGTCAGCACCGCGATATCGCTCAGCAACGCCTTGCGACGATCGCCGAAGCCGGGGGCCTTTACGGCCGCGACCTGCAGGACGCCGCGCAGCTTGTTGACCACCAGCGTCGCCAGGGCCTCGCCCTCGACGTCCTCGGCGATCAGCAGCAGGGGCTTGCCCTGCTTGGCGACCTTCTCCAGCAGCGGGATCAGCGACTTGATGGAGCTGATCTTCTTCTCGTGCACGAGGATGTAGGGTTTGTCCAGCACGACCGACATGTTCTGCGGATTATTGACGAAGTGCGGGCTCAGATACCCCTTGTCGAATTGCATGCCCTCGACCAGCTCGACCACGGTCTCCAGCGACTGGCCTTCCTCGACCGTGATAACACCGTCCTTGCCGACCTTCTCCATGGCCTCGGCGAGTTTCTTGCCGATCTCGGCGTCCTGGTTGGCCGAGCAGGTGGCGACCTGCTCGATCTGCTTGCTGGACTCGACGGGGATGGCCAGCTCGTAGAGTTCATCGACGAGCTTCTCGACGGCCATGTCGATGCCGCGCTTGACCTGCATCGGATTGGCGCCGGCCGTGATGTTCTTGAGGCCCTCGTCGAAAATGCTCTCGGCCAGGATGGTTGCCGTCGTGGTGCCGTCGCCGGCCACCGTTGAGGTCTTCGACGCCACTTCCTTGACCATCTGGGCGCCCATGTTCTCGTATGAATCTTCCAGCTCGATCTCCTTGGCGACGGTTACGCCGTCCTTGGTGACGGTCGGCGAGCCGAAGGATTTTTCCAGCACGACGTTACGGCCGCACGGGCCCAGCGTGATCTTGACCGCCGCGGCGAGCTTCTTGACGCCCTCGCGAATGGCGCTGCGGGCGTCGGTTCCAAAAGCAATTTTTTTTGCTGCCATGTTAACTCAACTCCTTCCTGATAAGTGGCTCTTGTTGCGGCCGGTCAGCCCTCGATAATGGCCAGGATGTCGGACTCGCTCATGATGAGGTATTCGGTGCCCGCGACCTTGACTTCGGTTCCGGCGTAGCTGGTGAACAGCACGACGTCGCCCTTTTTGACTTGCAGCTTCTGCTTCGAGCCGTCATCCATCACCTTGCCGTCGCCGACGGCCACGATCTTGCCCTTTTGCGGCTTTTCCTTGGCGCTGTCCGGCAGGACGATCCCGCCGGCCGTCTTGGTCTCGGCCTCCAGACGCTCAACAAGAACCTTATCTGCCAATGGTCTGATTTTCATCGCTTGCTTGCTCCTTTCAGAAACTCCTGATACTGATAAACGTCTGTTTTCCTGTTGAATCCTTCTCCAGCCCGCGTGGTCCGCCGTCTACTCGGCGAAGATCGGGCTGTTATACCGCTTCATGAAGAGCCGATCGAGCAACTCCCGCAGGATCCGCATATCCACGGGCTTGTCGACGACGCTGAAGACCTCCAGTTTCAGCGCCCGGCCGAGCATATCGTCGCTGACCCGGCTCGCCAGCAGGATCGTCGGCAGCATGGGAAAGTGAATCCGCAGCACCTTGACCGTCGCCAGGGCGTCGAAGTCCGGGCTGTCCATGTCGATGATGGTCGTGTGAATCCGCTTCTGTTCGATGATGTGCACGAATTCCGTGGCTTCGCGGGCCATCAGCAGGTTCACGCCACGGGGCTGGAAAATGGCGCGTAACGCCTGCGGCCACGCCCAGTTGGCCTGATTGGCCAGGACGTTGAATTCCGGCCCGCCGGGCATCATGCCGCCCGACGAACCCAGCAGACCGTGTTGTGACAGCCGAAAGCCCATACGTCATCCGCAACCTAGGGTGCAAATCGCATACCAGAGGCCCTCCGACGGACGACGCGAGAGCTAAGTGCTTTTATAAGAATTACTTACGAACAGCCATCCCCCC
>DSDB01000594.1 GCA_011057845.1 Phycisphaerales bacterium
CTGACCAACAAGCTGCGGGCCTACAAGCTGCAGGAACAGGGTCTGGACACCGTCGATGCGAACCTGAAACTGGGGTTCCTGGCCGATAAACGCGACTACGGCATTGGCGCCCAGATATGCCGCGACCTGGGATTGCGCGATATTCGTATCCTGACCAACAATCCCAAGAAGATCAGCCGCCTGGAGGTCTACGGCATCCGCATCGTCGAGCAAATCCCCTTGCGGGCCAGGCCCAGCAAGCATAACATCCGGTATCTGCGCACGAAGAAATACCGTTTCGGCCACATACTTGACGAGGACCTTTAGCCGATGCCACGCGGGGTTCTGATAGCGACGTTGTGCCTGCTGACGGCGTTGATGCTCTTGGGTGGCTGCGAATCCGGGTCCGGCGCTCGGCGCCCCCCACAGAACGTAGACCCCAACAGTCTGCTTGTCTATTCCGGTTTTCTGCCGGTGGCCGTCGATATCCTGCCGCTGACCGAGCTGTCGGCGGGCGAGCCGCAGCGGCCGCAACTGCGCGTCTATGTGGCCCTTCTCGATACCTTCGGCGACCAGATCAAGGCCCCTGGGGTCTTTCGTTTCGAACTCTACGAGCACCTTCCCCGCTCGGCCGATCCCAAAGGCGCCCGCGCGAAGATATGGCCTGATATCGAGTTGATCGGGCCCGACAGCAACCATTCGCGGTGGCGGGACTTCCTGCGTGCGTATGAGTTCGTCTTTACGCTGGAAGCCGGGCCGCGGCGGGAGTACGTGCTGGCGGTCACGTTTCTGGCGCCCGGCGGACAACGACTCAATGCGGAGACCCTGTTGTTTCGTCCCTGAGTGAAAAAAAAAGTTCCCGAGCGCAACTTCTTTACCCCTGGACCTTTAGGGCCCTATTGATGGGACATCGGACGGTGTGGGACGCCGCCTGGACGCAAAAAAGCCTGGTTTTTCCTTGACAACGGGCATTCTCCGCGATATTATCGGAACCCGTTGAAGCATGAGAACCCTGCGTGCTGAACGCGGTGGCCGCGGGGGCAACCGATTGGCAGCGTGAAAGTGAAGGAGGAGGCATTTCGCAGCAGAAGCGGCCGGTGTCTGCGTCAGATGGCTTGGAGCAGGTCCGGCTTGTCGGGTCATTCGCCCGCGGAAGGCTGCCTGGGATAGTCCCAACGCAAGACATGGACTCGCGTTCCACGGATGGCCGCGAAAACGTCCCATCCGCGGACAATGATCGACGACGACCGCCCCTTCGCAGTCGAAAATAACCTCCCCCGGGCCCGCACCGAACGGATTTGGTGCGGGCCCACCCCTTTACCTGCCCGAAGCAGACAAGCCCCCCCCCGGCGCAGTGTGAAGGGCGATTTCCTTTGACCGAATCGGCCGAATCTGCGAACATGGCGGCGGCAATTTGCCTGCGCAGCCGGACGGCGGCGGGCGTCCTTTGTCTGATTCCCAAGGAGATGGTCCGTGGTCGACGCGGCCGGCATAAACATAGAAGACCCTATCCTGGTCAAGCGGTGCTCCCAGGGCGACACCGCCGCCATGGAGCGGCTGATCCTCAAGTATCAGAACCGCCTTTACAACGTCATCCTGAAAATCTGTGCAAATCCGGACGACGCCGCGGAACTGACCCAGGATACCTTTGTCAAAATCATTGAAAGTATTGACGGGTTCCAGGGCCGCAGCAGCTTCTACACCTGGGCGTTTCGCATCGCGGTCAACCTGACCCTCAATCATTGCAAGAGAAACGTGAAAATCGCTCTTAAGAGCATGGACGCCGAGGTCGAGGGCGCCGGCGACTTGGTGCAGCCGTTGTTGCGCGACCTGTTGAGCAACGAAAAGGCCCACGACCCGGCGGATTTGGCACAAGTAAAGGAGTTGCAGAACGTAGCTATTCGATCGCTTATGCAGCTCGACGACGACCATCGGGCCGTCGTTGTCCTGCGGGATCTCGAGGGCATGACCTATGCCCAGATCGCCGATGTGCTCGATATGGAACTCGGCACCGTCAGGAGCCGCCTGAGTCGGGCCAGAGGCCATCTGCGAGAAATCCTGGAGGCTATGGTGCAATGAAGTCAAAGAACTCCATCGATGAACTGCTCAGCGGGTATATCGACGATGCGTTGACCCCGCGGGAGAAGACCCAGGTCCGCCGGCTGTTGACCAACGACCCGTCCATCGCCCGGCGCCTTGAACAGCTCCAGCGGATCCGCGGCCTGTACCGCGCCCTTCCGGTGGCGCAGGCGCCGGCCGACATCACCGGCCGGGTCACGTCATTGCTGGAGCGACGCACCCTGTTGGAGCAGAATTCCGTCGTCTCGGCGGTCGAGCAACGGCGCGGGGCCGTAAGCCTCTTCTTCCGCAAGTTCGTCGCGGCCGCGGCCATGTTTGCCCTGGTGGCGCTGCTGGGCGCCGTTATCTACTCCATCATCGCACCCCAGCCACAGGAAGGTTCTTCGGTCGCCGGCGACCCTGCCACAATGGTTACGCCCGACGAAGGGCGGCCCGTCGAATCGGCGCCGCGCGTGGTGGCGATGGGCTTTACGGGACGGCTCGAGCTCAAGACCGCCGACCTGATCGCCATCGACGGCCTGGTCAACAAGGCCGTTGCCGCCGATACCCTTATCGAAAGCGAAATCGAGCGTCTGGCCACAACCAGCCGCTACAGCCTCAAGTGCAATCCTCGAAGCCTGGACCGTCTCCTGGCCGGCTTGGTCGAGGCCTGGCCCAAGGTTCAATCGGCCCGCCTGGTCATTGAGACAGGGACGGCCGACAACACCGTCGTAATCGAGTCGGTCACACCCATCCAGGTCTCGCAGATCGCCTCTCAGGACAATCCCGACAAGACGATCCAGGTCGCTCGCAACTTCGCGACGGCCAACCGCATGACCGACGACACCGGGGTCGGGCTGGTCAGCCCTCCGCTCGACAACATGCCGATCCCCAGACCACGGCTGACAAGCCGCCAGGATGCCGACCTCGACAGCGGCAAGGTCGATCTCGTTATCCTCATCGAATCCGTGAACTGACCGACCCGCCAAACCCAGGGAATGGACGCCCCATGATAACCCAACCGCTCGATATCGCCGCCTCCTCGCTCGTCGTCATTGATGTCCAGGGCAAGCTCGCCCAACTCATGCACGACAAGGACGCCCTCTTCAGGAACATCATCATCCTCATCAAGGCCGCCAAGGCCCTGGATATCCCCATCACGTGGTGTCAGCAGGTTCCCCGGGCCCTGGGTCCGACCCTGCCGGCGATTGCCGACTTGCTGACCGGCCTGCAGCCCATCGACAAGGCCGCCTTCAGTTGCTGCGGCAGCGACCTGTTCAACGCTGCCCTCAACGCCCTCGACCGTCCCCAGACCCTCCTGTGCGGCATCGAGACGCACGTCTGCGTCTATCAAACGGCTATGGACCTGGCCCGCAAGGGCTACCAGGTGACGGTGGTCGCCGACGCCGTCAGCTCCCGCACGGTTCAAAACAGGCAGACCGCACTGGCCCGCATGACCGCCGCGGGTATTGTCGTCGCCTC
>DSDB01000006.1 GCA_011057845.1 Phycisphaerales bacterium
CCACCGAACTGGCTTGGCGCGTCAGTTTGCGAATCTCAGTGAGCACCTGTTCCACCGTCGGCACGCCGCCGCCGGTGCGACCGTAGAAGAACACCGGCGCCTTGCCCGCCACCGCCAGCCGCACATCCTCCACCATCTGCCCCAGGCTCAGTTCGACCGCCAGGAACGGGCGGAACGTCTCGGCCGCGGCGGAAACCGCATCGACCGGGAACGGCCACAGGCTGTAAGGACGAATCCACCCGGCCCTGATCCCCTCGCCCCGCGCCCGCGCCACCGCCGAACACACAATCCGCGCCGCGATGCCGTAGGCCACCACCACGATCTCGGCGTCGTCGAGGCCCCAGTCATAACAGACCACCTCGTTGGCCACGATCTGCTCGTATTTCTTCTGAAGGTCGTAATTGTGCTGCTCGACGATACCCTCGGCCAGCCACAGCGAGCGGACGATATTCTGCTTTCGCCCGTCGGCCCCGGTCAGGGCCCAGTCCTTGGGCGGCAGGGCCCGCCGCGGCCGTTCCTCGATGACCACCGGCTCCATCATCTGGCCCATAATCCCATCCGCCAATACTAATACGGGGGTTCGGTACTGGTCCGCCAGGTCAAACGCCAGGGGCATTGTGTCCGCCAATTCCTGCAGGGTGGACGGGCCCAGCGTAATCGTGCGGTAATCCCCGTGCCCGCCGCCACGGGTCGCCTGGAAGTAGTCCGACTGGGCCGGGGCGATATTCCCCAGGCCCGGCCCGCCCCGCATGACGTTGACGATCACCGAGGGCAGTTCCGCCGCCGCCAGGAAGCTGATGCCCTCCTGCATCAGGCTGATGCCCGGAGAAGAGGAGCTGGTCATGGCCCGCTTGCCGGTGGCCGCGGCCCCAAAGACCATATTAATGGCCGCCAGCTCGCTCTCGCACTGGACAAACGCCCGGCCGACCTGCGGCATCCGCCACGACATATAGGCCGTAACCTCATTCTGTGGGGTGATGGGATAGCCGAAATAGGCATCCACACCGGCCACGACCGCCGCTTCGGCCAGGGCCTCGTTGCCGCACATGAGAATTCTCTCGGTCACGCCTTCTCCTTGGCCAGGCGGCGACTGGCCACTGAATCGTCCTTGTCGGCCGCCACGATCCGGCGGGCGCGCCAGACCCGAATGGCCGCGTCCGGGCAAATCACCGCACAATTGGCGCACCCCGTGCACTCGGTATTGTCCGCCGTTGCGGGGAAATACCCGCTCGAATTCGACTGCCGCGAGATCGAGATGCACCTGTTCGGACAGACGACCACGCAAAGACCGCATCCCTTGCAGCGCTCGCTGTCAATGACAATTCTGCCGGCCATGCCTTCTATATGCACAGGATAACGACTGTTCCAGTAACCAACCCCCATTTTACCATCGGCCGGCCCCGCACGCAAACCCAAAAAACAGTCTTCAGAGAACAGCAAAAGGGCGTTTTCCGCTCACCGCTTGCTGTCTTCCCCATGCAATTCTGCATAGGCGCATTAACATGCGAAGTGCAACACGCCGCCCTCAACCATGTTCCTGGCCCAAAGCGACAAATCCAGCACTTACAACAACTTGGACTTCTCAAAGAGCCATTCCTATCCTACCACGCCGCCGCCCGCCCGTCAAGCCAAATCCCGCCGGACGCAGACCCGCGGCTAGAGAGCACAAGAGCATAAGAGCAAGAGAAGTCAGGCATCGAGCATCCAGCATCTGTGCAATCTATGGCTTGGATTACAAAGTTCACTCGTCATTTTCGACATAGAAAAACCGTGCCGCCGTGTCGTAGCGGATCTTGGGCCCGGCGGCGATTTCCCCCGACTCACGGCCGATCAGACGCAGCGGATTGTCGAACACCACGGCTGTCGGAATCATCATTCCACGAGTGCATCGGCCCCGATATCGCACGTCCGGCCCCTCGGTTGGCGGTCGATATCCTCGTCCACGCCGGCCAAGGGCGTCAGTCTTCCGGCAACCCGCTCGTCGGCCCGCCGCAGATGCAGATTGCCCGCCGCGACATCCACGAACAGGTCCGAAAAATCGCCGATGGCGTTGTCGGCGATCACCATCGCGCTATCCGATTCGTTGCGAATCCCCGGCCCCGACAGGAGATTGCCCCGCACCACCAGTCCGTCATTATCGAACACCATGCGAATCAGCCGACCCCACTTGCTGGGCTTCTCGTGCACCGTGTTATGCAGCACCCGGCAGTCCTTCGTGTAGACCATCGTGATACCGCCCTGCGGAGCGGCCGTGACGAAGTTGTTCCGCACGATGCACTCCGTGCAGTGGACCGTCACATCGTCCGGCCGATGCGGATTGCCCAGGCACACGCCCGCGTCGCAGTCGATGATGATATTGCGCTCGATGATGCAATCCCGCGAGTCATGCCAGACGAAGATCGCCCCGCGGCCCTCCCGCGTCGAACCCTGGATGCCGACGAATACGTTGTCGCTGATCGTCCAGCCCTCGGCGAACATCACGTCAATGCCGCCGATGTAGTTGCCGCCGGCGATGTCGTGCGCATCGTCGTCCTTGCGTTTCGCCCGGTCGTTGTAGAACAGGCAATACTCCACGCGGCATCCGCGCGGGGCGATCCGATCTCGCTGATCGACGGGCACCTTGACGCCCTTGACGCCCCGCTGCCAGATATTGTGGATGATGCAGTTGCGGATCGTCAGCCGCTGCACGTCCGTCTCGCTGTTGATCTTGAAGCCGTTGTAGAGCGTGTTCTGAATCGTCAGGTCCGCGACCATCACGTCCTTGCAGTTGCGAAAGCCGATCAGTTCCCGATGCCGGCTATCGGCCCCGTCGATCACCACCGCCTCGCGCCGGCCGGAGGCGCCGCGGATCGTTACCCCGTCGGTGCGAACCTCGACGTAGCGCCGCATCATGTAGTGTCCATCGGCCAGCAGGATCGTCTGGCCCGGTTTTGCCGACTCCAGTGCTCGCTCAAAATCCTCCACCGTTGAGACTTCCACCACATCTCCTGTGGGTTTGCCCAATGCCGGCGCCTTGGGCCACCATGGGGCATTCGGCGGCTCAATAAGGGCCTTCGCCTGCGGTTCGGGCTTCTCCGGCACGGCCGGTTCGCCTGCGATGCCTGCCTTGCGAAGCACTTCGGCGTACTTGGCCAGTGTCAGATAGTTGCGCAGGACATACCCATTGTGAGCCAATCCTTCCGGCGAATAGTCGTCCGCCCAGTTGCGCGGATTGCTGGGATGGATGCCATCGCGGCAGATCAGCGTGGGCACGTCGTAGCCGTCGTAGGCGGCGAATTTCTCCATCGCGCCGTCCCAGTCCGTCGGGCGGCGCTCCAGGATGGCCGCCTGATAGTCAATCAATGGGACCTTCATCTGCTTGGCAATCTCCCGCTGCGCCCGCGCATACTCGACCGACTTGTCCGCCAGTCCGTGGGCCGGCGGGATGGTCGTCAGGATCACAAGGGTCCCGTTGTCGAGGCATTTCTGTATAACCTCCCGCAGCTTCTGACGGTATTCGGCCAGCGGCACGG
>DSDB01000124.1 GCA_011057845.1 Phycisphaerales bacterium
CAGGACCTTCAGCGATGCCGCCACGATGGGCGGAGCCAGTGTGTTGGAGAAAAGATACGGCCGCGATCTCTGGCGAAGTAGCTCGATGATGTGCCGGCGGCCCGTAGTGTAGCCGCCACTGGCGCCGCCGAGGGCCTTGCCGAGCGTTCCTGTGGCGATATCGACCCGGCCTATGACGCCACAGTGCTCCGGCGTGCCCCGGCCTCGGGCACCCATGAAGCCAACCGCGTGCGAGTCATCGACCATCACCAGGGCGTCATATCGGTCCGCCAGGTTGCAGATGCCCGCCAGGTTGGCGATGACGCCGTCCATCGAGAAGACGCCGTCCGTGGCGATCAGTCGGAAACGAGCCGACCGGGCCTGCCGCAGCTTGTCCTCGAGGTCCGCCATGTCGTTGTTGGCATAGCGAAATCGCTGCGCCTTGCACAGGCGGACGCCGTCGATGATGGAGGCGTGGTTGAGCTGGTCGCTGATGATGGCGTCCTGGTCCGTCAGGAGCGTCTCGAACAGCCCTGTGTTGGCGTCGAAACAGGAACTGTACAGGATCGTATCCTCGGTCCCGAGGAACTGTGAGATCGCCGCTTCAAGCCGCTTGTGAATCTCCTGCGTGCCGCAGATGAAACGGACGCTCGACAATCCGTAGCCCCACTGATCGAGACTGTCCCTGGCGGCCTGGATGACATCCGGATGGTCCGCCAGACCGAGGTAATTGTTGGCGCAGAAATTGAGTACCTCCTGGCCCGTCGAGACGCGGATACGGGCATTCTGCGGGCTCGTGATGATGCGTTCATCCTTGTACAGGCCCGCCTGGCGAATCTGCTCGATCTCGGCGGCGATATGGTCTTTCATGGCAGCGAACATGGTTCGTATCTCGTATTTCGTCGTTCGTATTTCGTATTGCGCAGGGCGTATTGCGTACTGCGCCGCCGTGGCGGCCTTTGCCGACGGCAAGGGCCGGGGCGAACCCGCCCTTCGCCGGCGCGAAAGGTTGCCACCCAACTCGTTCGTCATTCGTGTTTGGTTGGGGCGTCTGACCAGTCGAGGATTACCTTGCCGGATTGGCCGGTGGACATGGCCTGGAAGCCCTCTTCAAACTCGGTGTAGTGCAGCCGGTGCGTGATGACGGGGTCGAGGTCAAGCCCCTTCTGAATGAGCATGGTCGCCTTGTACCAGGTCTCGAACATCTCGCGGCCGTAGATGCCCTTGATAGTCAGACCGTTGAAGACGATATAGTCCCAGTCAATCTCGGTGGGCGGCATGATGCCGAGCAGGGCGATCTTGCCTCCGTGACAGACGTTCCGCAGCATGGCCTTGAATGCGGTCGGCGACCCGGACATCTCCAGACCCACGTCGAACCCTTCCCGCATGCCGAGCTGCTTCTGTGCGTCGTCGATGGTCGCCGTCCGCACGTCGAGAGCCAGCGTGGCCCCCATTTGCCGGGCCAGCTCCAGCCGGTACGGGTTGACGTCGGTAATGACGACATAACGGGCTCCGGCGTGGCGGGCGACCCCCACCGCCATGCACCCGATGGGTCCGGCCCCGGTGATCAGGACATCCTCGCCGACAAGGTCAAACGACAGCGCCGTATGCACCGCATTGCCGAAGGGATCGAAGCACGAGAGGATATCCGGCGAAATGCTCGGGTCGCAGTGCCAGACGTTCGAGACGGGGATCGACAGGTACTCGGCGAAGGCCCCATCGCGGTTGACGCCGATACAGTTGGGTTCGATGCACAGGTGCCGCCGGCCGGCGCGGCAGTTTCGGCACCGCCCGCAGACGATGTGCCCCTCGCCGCTGACCAACTCGCCCATCTTGACATCGCGGACATTGCCGCCAACCCGATCGACGGTGCCGACGAACTCATGTCCGATGGTCATGGGGGTCTTGATGGTCTTCTGCGCCCAGGCATCCCATTTGTAGATGTGCAGATCCGTACCGCAGATCGACGTCTTGAGCATCTTGATCAGGACATCGTTCGGCCCGACCTGGGGCATCGGGATCTCATCGAGCCACAGACCGCCCTCGGCCTCCTTCTTGACAAGCGCTTTCATGCGTTACTCCAACGACACACGACTCATGACAGATGACCCACGCCGTGAATGCGCACGAGTGTACGCACCCGGTGTGCGGCGGTAAAGGGATTTCGACCGGTTGGGATGCCCAACTCAATCGGGGATACGGACCTGCGCGTGGTTCGCATCGACTGTAGTGGTCATCGTGTTCCGTGATTCCGAGGATTCCAGGAGCGCTGTCCGCGGCAGGGCGGCTGCATTCAGGGGCCGTCATGCCCGGCAGGTCAGGCATCCGGCGGGTCCATTGGACAGGCCCAATCCACGCGTTCAAGTTCCAAGGTCCGCCGGTATTGTGTCATGTCAGGCGTCAGGGCGGTGATGGTAATGTAGCCGGCCTCAATCCCGGAGAGGTCCGTCTCGTTGGCGTCGGGCAGGTGATGATCCCCGGCGAGCGTGAAACGCCGGATGCCGTCGCGGCCCGTTTCTTCGATGTAGTGCTCATCAAATCCCGTGCTGGACTGGGGCACGACATGCACCCCCCTGGGCCGCCCCCTCGACAACAGCGGGATATTGATGTTGATGACGTCGCCGCACGGCAGGGGCAGGAGCCGCTTGATGACCTCCACGGCATACTGGGCCCCGAGATCGAACATCGGAGCCGATTCGGGCAACTCGCGGGCCAGACTGACCGCAATCGCCGGCAATCCGAGAAACGCCCCCTCCATCGCGGCCGCGACCGTGCCGGAGTAGTACACGTTGATGCCCACGTTGGCGCCGTCGTTCATCCCGGATACGACCAGGTCGACGGGGCTTTCGACGAGCTTCAGGACCGCCAGTTTTACGCAGTCGGCCGGCGATCCCATCACGCTGTAGCCGGTGAAAAGCCCATCGACGGTCACTCGGCGGGCCTCCAACGGCCGTCGAAAGGTGATGCTGTGACCGACGCCGGAACGCGCATCAGCCGGCGCGACCACCGTCACATCGCCCAGTTGCACGAGTTGCTTATACAGGGCCGCCAGACCCGGAGCCTCTATACCGTCGTCGTTGGCCAGCAGTATTTGCATCGTCGTCCGTATTTCGTTGTTCGTATGTCGTCGTTCGTATTTCGTGAGGCGGGATTCAGACCGAAACCATCCCGCAGGCCATTCTAGGAACAGTAATCCGTCCTGTCAATTGACAGTGTTGTGCACGGGGCCGTAAAATATCGGGATGGACGGCAAAGCGGCCAATCACGAGCATCGGGCAATGACAAGAGATGAGGTTCGCGCCTTCGACAAATGGGCCATCGAGCAGTTGGGCTTGCCTGGGGTCGTGCTGATGGAGAACGCCGGCCGCGGGTGCGTCGAGGTCATCGTCCACAGACTGGGCGAGGTAGCGGACAAGACCGTCGCCACCCTCTGCGGGACGGGCAACAACGGCGGCGATGGATACGTCATCGCCAGACACCTGGCCAATCGCGGGGCCGCCGTGCGCCTGGCCATTGCAGGCGATCCCGCA
>DSDB01000575.1 GCA_011057845.1 Phycisphaerales bacterium
CGCGCCTCCACCCCCACCGCGGCCTGGACACCATCAACATCATCATCGACCTGCGGATCAGCCGCGTCGCCGCCGCCGTCGTCATCATCGGCACGCTCCTGTTCTTTGCCCGGTTCTTCCACCGGCGGCAGGGGGGCGAACCCCTCTACGAGGACCTGCGCCTCGTCCTGGAGTACCTGCCGGGCCAGGGCTACAGCCGCGCCGAGACCCTCAGCCGCGCCGCCATGCTCCACGCGCAACTGCTCGAACGCGGCAAACAGGCCACCTACCTCGGCCCGGCCTGCGACTTCCAGAACCCCAACGCCGTCCTGATGTACTGGCCCACCGAGGAAGGCCGCTATGCCGTCGTCTTCAGCGATCTGCGTATGCGAACCCTCAGCCCCGAGATGCTCATCCGCCTCCAGAGCGCCATGATCGAGGACCGCCCGAAGAAGTGACCTGCCACTTCACTGCCCGGCTTGGGTCATAACATTTGGGGTTCTGCGGGGGGCCATCTCCGCGCAGGCGAGAATTCCGTCTCCTACCGGCCTCTTCTCCCGGTCGCTGCCGGCCTCTCCCGTGGCCGGGCCCGCAGGAGGCGATTTTCGGGGGCGAGGGGGTATGCCGGGGTTCACGCGGGCGGCCGGGGTGAGAAATGTTCTGGTCTCTGGCGCGTAATTCTGGTAGAAACGGGCGTTTCTAGGGCCTGCGGCCGCGCCGGGGGCCGGCTCCTATACAGCCAAGGGTGCTTATGTTTGCGATTGTCAGTGATATTCATTCGAACCTCGAGGCGCTGACGGCGGTCTTTGAGGATATCGATCGACGGGGCATCACGACGGTGTACTGTCTGGGCGATGTGATCGGCTATGGGGCCAATCCGAAGGAGTGTCTGGACCTGATTATCGCGCGGTCGAAGTGGTGCGTCCTGGGCAATCATGATTATGCGGCGTTTTATGAGCCGACGAATTTCAACTACGGGGCCGAGCAGGCCAGCTTCTGGACGCGGGAGGTGCTCGAGACCGAGCCGGACACGGCCCTGCTGGAGAAACGGTGGGAGTTCCTGGGCAATCTACCGATGCGTCGGACGCTCAAGGCCGATCTGGGCGGCACGGAGGCGGTGCTGGACTTCGTTCATGCGTCGCCGCGGCGGCCGATCAACGAGTACATATTCCCGGACGACGTGTACACAAACCCGCTGAAGGTCCGTCTGCTGTTCGAGCGGGTCAAGCATATCTGCTTCGTGGGCCATACCCACATGCCGGGCGTCTTTCTCGATGAGCCGGATTTCTATCTGCCGGCGGAACTGGGGCAGGCGTACCCGATTGTGGAGGATGAGAAGGCCATCATCAATATCGGATCGGTGGGCCAGCCGCGTGACCGCGACAACCGGGCCAGCTACGTCTACGTGGAGGACAACCGGGTGCACTTTGTGCGCCTGGCCTATGATTATGAGAAGACGGCCGCGAAGATCCGTGCCGTGGACCGGCTGGACAATTTCAACGCGGATCGACTGGCGGAGGGAAGGTAGGGGGCATCTCATTTCTGCCCCGGATGCTTCGTTTCGGTCGGCATGACAACTGCATTGGCGATATGAAAAAGACTCTCGTACTGATTGTTGGCGGTTTCTGTGTATTGTGCGGCGTGCTCGTGTGGCGTTCGGGGGCGTTTGTCCGTCCGGGCGTTGGCGGATCGCTGCTGTTGCTCGCGCAGGCGGCCGAAGCGGAAGCTCCCGCCGGCGGCACGGCGGATGCGAACGATGCTGGTGGCGGCGATGCGCCGAAGCTGGAAGCCTCGACGACCGGCCGGATCCGGGCGGTCGGAGGGCCGGGGCGAACGGTGGTCCTGGGCTCGACGGACCCCAACAGCGGCTTCAAGTACGCCGTGGAGCTGAATTCGAAGGGTGCGGCCCTGGAGCGGGCGACGTTCAGCGAGTTCAACGACCGCAATCGCATGGATCCCAGGCCGCTGGATTTCCTTCGCCCGGTCGAGATCGGCCGCACGCCCGTAATGTCGATGGCCAATCGCGGTCTGGTTCTGCTGGATGAGAACCTGCAACTGGGGCTCGATGCCCTGAACTGGCGGGCGTTGGATGCGGAGTCCGCCGATGGGGCCGCGTTCGAGGCGCTGATCCGGGACGGGCAGGGGCGCGAGATCGTGCGGCTGGTCAAGACCTACGAGGTGGTCCGCGACAGCTACCTGATGAATTGCACCCTGGCGCTGGAGAATCTGGACGGCCAGGCACGTCGGCTGCGGGTGTTCATGGGCGGTCCGGTGGGTCCCGGCCGCGAGGAGTTCCGCACCGATGCCCGCAGCGCGGTGGCGGGCTTTCGCGGGTCCGACGGCGCGCTGATGAGCGTGCGGCGCGATATCAAGAAACTGCGCAAGGGCGACCTGAAGCATCGGCGGTTGATTTCGGATGTCGCCGGCGCCAAGCTGCTGTGGGTGGCGGCGACGAACAAGTATTTTGCGGCGATTGCGGTTCCGCTGCCGGAGGCCGGGGCCGAATACGCCGAGTGGCTCGTGGAACGGGCCGGCCGAGCCTATAATCCCGATGGGGATGACAAGTTCAACACCGGCGATGAAACGATGGGCGTGGACCTTCGGCTGGCCGATGTGGAGCTGGCCGCGGCCGGGCAGGACGGCAGCGCCCGCACCTATGCGTTCGAGCTGTACCTGGGGCCCAAGGACAAGAGCCTGTTCGATAAGGACCCGCGGTATCGCGAGTTGGGGTTCGTCGAGACGATTGACTTCATGGCCTGCTGCTGTCCGGCATCCATCATCCGGCCGCTGGCGTTCGGGATTCTGTGGCTGATGAAGGTGATGTACGGCGTCATCGGTAACTACGGCGTGGTGATCATCATCTTCGTGTTCATCGTGCGGGCCCTGCTGCATCCGATCACGAAACACAGCCAGGTTCAGATGAGCAAGTTCTCGAAGCTCCAGCCGAAGATGGAGGAGATCAAGAAGAAGTACGCCAACAACAAGGCGGAAATGCAGAAGCAGATGGTAGAGCTGACGCGCGAGGGAGGCGCCGCGCCGATCATGGGGATGCTGCCGATGTTCGTGCAGATGCCCATCTGGATCGCGCTGTACAGCGCCATCTACGCCAGCATCGACCTGCGGGGGGCGGCGTTTCTGCCGTTCTGGATCACGGACCTGTCGATGCCGGACGCCCTGATTACGTGGTCTCCCGTGACGGTGCCGCTGCTGGACTGGCGGATCTCGTCGTTGAACGTGCTGCCGCTGCTGATGGGCGTGGCGTTCTACCTGCAGCAGAAGCTGATGCCGAGCCAGTCGGCCCAGGCGTCGACGAACCCGCAGATTGCGCAGCAGCAGAAGATGATGATGATCATGATGCCCATCATGTTCCCGCTGATGCTGTACACGGCGCCGTCGGGACTGAACCTGTACATCATGGCCAGCACGTTCGCCGGCGTGATCGAGCAGTATTTCATCCGCAAGCACATCCGCCAACGCGAGGAGGCCGAAGCCGACGGCAAGGTCGCTGTCACGGCCAAGACA
>DSDB01000224.1 GCA_011057845.1 Phycisphaerales bacterium
AAGGTCTGGACCGGCACCCCGGGACTCCTCGGCCCGCTGGCCACCTCGAATGACGCACGCACCGGCCCCACAGGCTGCACGCTCTCATCCGCCGGGTCAGGCTTCAGGAACAAGTGGACGTCAAATGCGCCTACTGCGATATGCCCCCCTGTCGCTGGGTCAATCGAGTAGGTTATGTCGAAGAAACTGCCGAGCCGGATAGTGCCATCCACCCTTAGCGCCCCAGGCACATCAATCACCGGCGACAACTCGTGCGACTCATACACGCAGCCGACCGTCGGCACCTCTGCGCTGCCCTGCCCATTGTCCGGCGCCGTACAGCATGCCACGTCAGCCCAGGTTGTGCCACACAACACCAGCGCGACCGCAAAGGTCGCAAAAACCACCCGTATACTCACTCTGTCATACATAAACTGCCTCCTGTCAGGGCCCTGTCGCCCCACCTTCAAGTCTGGATTTATTTCACCTCACACACCCCCCACGATTGTCTTCATGGTGGCACCTCCATATTCCGAGCACGCATCGCTCAAAGACCCGATTCTTATCTTGTTGTTCTGTACATCCACAGGCACCACTAGCATCCACACTGACAAGCCGTCGTCCATGACCGCCGGCCAGGAAAGTCTTTCTATTCGGTTGTATGAGTTGGACTAGATAAGTCCTATATGTGGAATATACGCACACCGGTTCACAAAGTCAAGAAAAATCTATATATTCCTATGGGTTTTCTAGGAACACGCCCAAAATCCACCTACCCCAAGCTCGCCTAAATCACCTACTCCCAATAGGGCATTATACTCTCGCCACCCCAATTCTCCCCTCTTGGTCTACTTGAACCAAGACGGAAAGCCCTTTTTTCGACACAAAGGTCCACTCCCGCAGCCCCACCGTCACCCCTACCCGAAACCCGTCAACCCGGATCGCGACCGTGCTTGTCGGCTCCTGCCATCTGACCACAGCGGCCATCAAGAAGGCCTTCTCAAGCCCATCGCCGGTGCCGTAATTGGCCACTTCATCCGGCTGAGCCAGGCGTTGCCCGTCGTAGATCGAGACCTCACCCAACCCCAGGAGCCAACTGTATACATGGTCAAGATCCCGGCTTTCACTGGCCACCACACACACGGGATTGCGTTCCAACGCCGCCTTGACAAATGGCTCCCAACGGCATGTTGCCATATCCCGGTAGGCGTAGAACGCCAGATCCGCCGTCGTGTTCCGTCCACGGATGGACGCCAGATACTGAATGACCGCCTCCCGGGAAAGCTTCGGCGAAATCGAAATCGCCTCCGCCGGCTGATAGTCCTTTTCAACGGCGGGTAAACGCGGCTCAACGTGGACAAAATCCACGAGATCACGTACGAACTGCTCGCTGCCGGGCATGACCTTCGAGACAAACGACAAGATACGATCCCGGTGCTTCACGTTGGCAGGGTCTATGGGGTTACGCTCCAGGAATTCGCATATCTGGTCGCACCGCAACCGCCCGGGCAGTTCGTACCGCGTCAGGTCCTCATCGGCGACCTCGGCCAGCAGCTTCTCATGCGTTGTGTCGGCCACGCGGAACGGACTGGAATGCTCGTAATGAAACAGGACCTCCGCCTTGACATACTGCGGCTGGCCGTGGCAATCGCGGCATATCTGGAAGTACTTCTGATATCGGCTGTGGCTCCGCAGGAAATTGGCGAACATCAGCGGCGTCAGATCCGCCGACAGGTACCGCGACAACTTGTCTCGAAAGCCCTCATACAAACCACGGCCAATCGTGGCCCTGTCATAGAAGCAATGGACGTAGCCGGAGCAATGCGAGACAATCGTTACCTGTTCGTTTCGCAGGGCCCGCTGGGCCTTGTTCGATATCTCCGTCCCGTTGAACCACATGGCCTTCGTAACGAGCCGCCGGTTGTTCGTCAGGATACCGCCTTGCATGTCGATGAAGTTCTGGGAATGCAGCGGCGTCAGGATCATGTAGATATCCTCCAGCGGGATTCCACAAACGATAAACGCCGCCGCCGCGTACAGGGCCGCCAGCGAGACACATTCCCCGGCGGCACGGCCGTAACCGGGCTTGAGCCGGAAGGCGTTCATCGCCTCGACGGTCTCGGTTTTCCAGTAGGGAATTGCGTCGCTGTCGTATTTGTCCAGGCCGAAGTGTTTTCGGATATCCACGTCGAAGTAGTACTGGTCTCCGTGATAGCCGAACAGGGCGTTGCTGCGGGAGATGTCCTCGGCGGAGATGACCTCGACGAACCGCGCCAGCTCCACGTCCTTGCGCGTTAAACCCCAGGTCTCAAGATCGAGGTTGAAATCGAACTCATCCATGATGTACTGTTTGAGGCGCATCAATTTGCGGTACGCCGTCTTGCCCTTGAGTTTGCGGAAACACTCCTGCTCCCGCCACCGCCAGAGGATCGGACTCATGATGTTGGCCAGGACAAGGCTATACATCAACTCCGGGAAGACGAACACCTCCATATCCGACAGCGTGATCGCGGAGGAGTACTTCTCCAATTCAATCCTGCTCATGGGCGTCCGTGAGTCCATAGCCTCCCACTTTCCATATCGTCCGGCCGGATTCCCTTCACCCGTCATGCAGACACAACGGGGCGGGCTCCGCCATGTGCGCCTCAACCGCCCCCCGGTGGTTGCATTGCCTGGGCGATAATCCGAATGTGTCGCAACTCTTCTTTGATAATGTCCTCGACTTTCCGAGACGCCGTTGCATCCTTGACGAAATCCTTCAGGCCGCTGTAGAAAACCACGGAATCGCGCTCTTTCTGCAGCGCCCACTGCAGCACCGTCGCTCGATCCTCGTACCCTGTCAGCTCTGCCTGCGGGTTGGCCTGTATTCCGAAGACCGCCAGGCCCGCCAGCACCCGCGACGGGGGCAGAAGTACCGATTCCGGCTGATCAGACGCTTCGGCCGCCGCCTTCTCCTCCAGTGAACAGCGCATCTCCGCGAAGACCGCCTCATGCCGCGATTCCCAGCCGGCAAGCTGGTCGAACATCCTGGCCGTCGTCGGATCGCGGAACATCTCCGCCGCCTTTCGATAGAACTTCGCCCCGTTGCGTTCGATCTGCTCTGCAATCAGGAACACTTCGCGGGCGCTCAGCTCGACGCTCTCATTCTCGTGCATATTCATACCTCAATGGAGAATCCCCAATTCCTTATGTCCGGCGGCAATGCGGTCGGCCAGCCGGTCCAGCGCCTCGAAATCCGCGTCCTTCGGGTATCCCCGGGCCAGGACCGGGTCGAGTAGCTCGACCTTGAGATTCGATAGAATGGCCGTCAACTGCTCGGGCATCTTGCCCGCCCATCCGTAAGAGCCGATGATGCCCGCCAATTTCGCCTTCGGCCGCAGCACGTTCGCCAGCATGGCGGCATACGCCGCCTTCGGATGCGGCCCCGTCAAGACCGTCGGCGACCCGATCACAATCGTCGCCGCGTCCACCAGGGCAATCGCCAGTTGCCCGGTGTCGGCATCCCGCAG
>DSDB01000107.1 GCA_011057845.1 Phycisphaerales bacterium
ATCCAACGAACCCAGGACGCCGTCTGCAATTGCGTCGCCCTGGCCGATGGACACCCACGTATCCGGGTAGTACCCATGCCCAACCTCCAGCACGTAGGCATCGCCCTGGGCGATTCCCACGAAATCGAGGGTGCGATCCGTGGCGAACGGTTCGGTATCGTCGGCCGGCTGCGTAATGGCGGCATTGACATCGGAGGTGTACTGCACCACATCGAGCGACGCTTGGGCGTTTATTATGCCCTCGCCTATGTAGGCGCCGGCGGAGTCGGCCGGTGAGGCGGAGGCTGCCAGGATGCGGCGGACGGCCGTCTCGGACAACGAGGGGTGCAGTTCCATGAGCAGCGCCGCGATACCCGACACGAAAGGACAGGCCATCGAGGTCCCGTCGGCGCGATAGTAGCGGGCATTGGGGTCCGCCGTGGGGACGAGGCGCTTGCCGTCGCCATACATGTCGGTTCCAGCGGCCCGCAGAGAGAGCACGTCAACGCCCGGCGCGCTGAAATCGACCACGGACCCGACGTTGGAGAACGATGCCCGCTTGAGGTCGGGTTCCAGGGCCGCCACGGTCAGGACGCCGGGGATGTTCGCGGGCGACCACAGGGCCGCGTTCAGGCTGTCGTTACCGGCCGCAACGACCACGACCCGGTTGAGGCTGCGTGCGCGGTCTATGGCGGTTCGAATCAGGTTGCTCTGTCCGCCGCCGCCCCAGGACAGGCTGAGGATGTGGGCCCCGTTGTTGACCGCATAGTTGATGCCGGCGGCCAGTTGAGTGGCCGTGCCCGTACCCTGGCTGTCCAGCGACTTGACGGCCATGACCCTGGCACGCGGCGCGACGCCGGCGATCCCCTTGCCGTTGTCGGCGACGGCCGCAATGATACCGGCGCAGTGGCTGCCATGGCCGTGATCGTCGATGGGGTTGTTGTTGCCGCCGACGAAGTTCCAGCCTCGGATGTCGTCCACAAAGCCGTTGCCGTCGTCGTCTTTGCCGTTGAAGTCATTGGCGTCGACGAGGCCATTGCCGTTGAGGTCTTCGCCGGGATTGACCCAGATATTGTACTGTTCGTTGGGGTCCAGCCGACCGTTGACGTTGGAGTCGCGATAGAGGTCTTCGTGGTTGTAGTCGACGCCGGTATCGATGACCGCCACCACAATGCCTTCGCCCTGTGTCCGGTCCCAGGCGTCCTGGGTATTGACGGCGTGGAGGCCCCACAGGTCGCCGTAGGCCTGGCCCCAGGCGCCCGAGGAGGCATAGTAGGTGTCGTCCGGGACCCTCTGACAGCGGTAATAGTAATCAGGCTCGGCCCACTCGACGGCCGGGTCGGCCTCCAATTGCTCGCAGACCTGGGGGATGTCGGCTCCGGACAGGAGGTATCCCACGTAGATGTCGTTGCCCGCACTGTGCGGTTGGCCCACCAGAATGCGAGAGGTCCGCTGTAGTCTGTGTCTTGAGGCAAGCTGCTGCACGGTCGCGGAGGTTGGCTCCGCCAGGGTCCTGGCTGCACCGTGAGGGCGAGAAAGCATGAAGACGACACGGTCGGGGGCGTAAAGGGGCACATCCGACAACGTGGTCACTTCACATTCCGTTGGGACAACACTGGCGGCACAAACAACGCTCCAAAGAGCAGCGGATAAGGCAATGGCCGGTGATGGTATGGCCTGGCTTCGAGTCCAGTGCATATCGCCTCGTGTGAAACGAACTGTGGCGGGGCTACTGTATAATACCGTGTGGCGGCGTCTGTGTCAAGGAGGGACTTCCACCGGCCAGGAGGCTGCCGAGGTTGTTTGTTGCTCAGGGCCCACCCTGAGGGTAGAATACCGCCGATTTGGCAGCATGTTCTATCAACCCCGAAGGAGACTGGTCTGATGGGTCAGCAAGTGAGTATCATGCCGTGTCTGGACATGCAGAACGGCCGCGTTGTCAAGGGCGTCCACTTCGTCGATATCAAAGACGCCGGGGACCCGGTGGCGTGCGCCAAGGCGTACTGCGAGGCAGGGGCCGATGAGCTGGCGCTGCTGGATATCACGGCGACGGTCGAGAACCGGCCGACCATGCTGGACGTGGTGCGGCGGACGGCCGAGGCGGTAACGGTGCCGTTTACGGTCGGCGGTGGTATACGCGATGTCGCTTCGGCGGCCGAGGTGATTGAGGCCGGCGCCGACAAGGTGTCCGTCAGCAGCGCCGCCTTCCGCAAGCCCCAGGTGATTGCGGAGATGGTCAAGACGCTGGGACGTGAACGGGTGACTGTCGCCATTGACGTGGACGTGAACAAGTCGTTGCCGTCGGGTTACGAGGTGTACGTCGATGGGGGGCGGACGGCAACGGGGGCCGATGCCATCGAGTGGGCCAGGCGTGTGGATGGTTTTGGCGTCCCGGTGATCCTGCCGACCAGCAAGGCGGGCGACGGGGCAAGGACGGGGTATGACCTTCCCGTTATCCGGGCAATGGCCCAGGCGTGCTCGGCGGCCATTGTGGCATCGGGCGGGGCCGGCAAGCTGGAGCACTTCTTAGAGGCGGTGGAGGCGGGGGCAACGATCCTTCTGGCCGCATCCGTGTTCCATTTTCACATCATCGACATCGGCGAACTGAAGGCCTATCTGCGGGGCAAGGGCATCAACGTGCGATAGCGGAACCGCATTTCGACAGAAACCATCCGGCATGTACTTTCGGACATGTAAGCCTGCAACGGGTCAGGAAAGCCCGCAGGACACCGAATGTGGGGTAGCACCCACCCAAAACCGGAGACCGCATCTACGGCCGGGAGAAACTCACAGACGTCCTGTTAAAACAGGGAGGAATTATGCGGTGGTGAGTGTGAAGCCGGGCAAGAAGAAATGCGGGTTTCTGAGGCGACAGGGGGATTCCAAGTGATGAACCGCTGTGTTCTCGGACCATAAGATGCTCGATGGCGGCGATTTGGAACGAATCCATGCTATAGTCAGGCGACAGCCCGGTTGGTGTTTATTGCTGATCCGGCGCGGCTTGGGGGCGGGGCAGCGCTGGGGCGGCCGGGCGAAGACCGTGTACCCGCAAGGACGAAAGGAGATGGGCATGGATCGGAGAAGGATGTCTTACAGGAAGGATGTGCGAACGCTGTGTGCGGTCGCTGTGGCGGCGGTGATCCTGATCGGGGTGGCCGGGTGTGGCGAACGCATGGCTCAACTGGAGGCCAACCAGATGCGGCTCCAGGAACTCGTCGAGGCCAATGCCAGGCAGATCACCGAAGTGGTGGCGTCCGCGGAGCGCAACCAGGAGCAGTTACAGGCGGCGATTCTGAACCTGCGGGATACGACAGAGCAGCTTTCCACGGAAATGCGGCAGGTGGCCCAGGCGCACACGAATCTGCAGGATACGGTGGCGGCTCAGAATAGCGAGGTGCTTGGCCGGGTCGCCACAGTGGAGGATGGACACCAGCGGCTGACCGCCCGAGTAACGCAGAGCGAGTCGGCCAACCGCCAACTGGCGGCG
>DSDB01000593.1 GCA_011057845.1 Phycisphaerales bacterium
GACGTCGTATTCGCCAGTGGGATACTGGGATGAGCACGGAGGCCATGAAAGACATGATGGTCCTGGTGGCGGACAAGAATATGGAAACGGCCGTCCGCACGTTGTTGTCTCGCCACGAGGCCTTGGGCATCAGGCCCGTCGAAGCGGACGTGTTCCGCCACCCTCAAAGAGACAGTGGCTGCTGCAACAAGGGTGTCGAGTTCTTCTCGGCCCTCGCGGGCCGCTTCCGGAAACTGCTATTGCTATTCGATCATGAGGGCTGCGGCCGAGAAAGCGAACGGCCCGAAGAAATTGAAGCCGCCATCGAGCGGGATCTGTCCGTCCGAGGATGGAGCGGCAATGCTTCAGTCATCGTCCTGGACCCAGAACTGGAGATATGGGTCTGGAGTCCATCGCCGCATGTCGAAGATTGCCTCGGCTGGCGCGATGCCGATCCGCCGTTGAGACAGTGGTTGGTTGACAACGGATATCTGCGCGCCGGCGGCGCGAAACCCGCCCGCCCGAAAGAGGCGATGGAAGAGGCCCTTCGCCTCCGCCGGATTCCGCGCTCCTCCGCCATCTACGGACAATTGGCACAGAAGGTCTCTCTGCACAGTTGCGCCGATCGGGCATTCACGAAGTTCCGAGATACCCTGCAACAGTGGTTCGCTGTCGGCGCCGGCGCGGCGCCGTGGGAAGGTCAGAATGGGGCGGTTTTGATGTAGGCGGCCAGGCCGATGGTCAGGACCGGCAGCATGACGGCGCTGATGACCAGGGCGGCCCTGCCGAAGTGGGTGTGGCGGGTCAACAGGCCGGTAATGAGGGCCCCGGCCTGGAGTTTGACGAAATAGCCCCACTGGAACCAGCAGACGCCGGCACAGGTGACGAATCGGGGGCATATTCTGTATTTCATCACGGCCGCCGTTGCAATGGGCGTCAGGACGGGCAGTGTTACGGCGGCCACAATCCCCGTTATCGCCGCCGCAAAGGCCAATTTACCGAATTTTTCCGCCCTGCAAGCCGTCATAGGGGCCTTTCAACATGTGTGCCGAGCTGTCGAGCTACCGATAACCCTATCGGCCGATCAGCCTGCTAAAGTACAGTCTTTGCGGACCCGTGGCAACCCCCAAAACCCCGCCGCCGCGATATTTACCCCTTGCCCTTTCCGTCGGGCCGTCTCCGCCACAGGGCCAACAATACGACCATCGCCGCGGCCCAGCCCCCACAAACCAGCAGGGCCGCCCAATCCCGAGACAGCCCCAGGGCCAGGGCGAAACACACGGCCATCGTCGCCGGACAAAATAGTAACCCGGGCAGGCAGTGTCTGGGCCCGAACATGCTATCGAACCTCCGGCGGCGTCGGCGGGTGCTTGTCACGCAGGACGTATAGCAGGATGGCCCCGGCGGCGACCACAACGAAGAAGGCGAATTTGCAGGCGAACGCATAGCCTTCGATGGTGCTCAGCGCCGCCAGGATGATGGTTGGAATGATGCCGCCGACGGCCACGGCCATCTGGCGACGGTTGAGGGTCTGCTCCGGGTCGCGGCGGTGCTTGGCGACCGCCAGTTGGATACCCAGCACGCGGAACTGCCCCGTCACCAGGCCCAGCAACAGCGTGATGACCACCGATGCGAAGGCGTAGAACCGGATCGGCCCCGGCAGCAGGTCGTGGATGAACGCCATGATGAACAGCCCGATAAGGCCCGGAAGGGCGAATTTCATGTTCAGCCGCCGAATCAGCCCGCGCCGGGGTGTCTCAGTATCCGTCATTTTCTCCACTCCTGCGGTTCATTGCACGCCGGCAACGACTCTGTCATGCCTGCGAAGGCAGGCATCCAGTACGACTCGCGGCCGCCGTTCATTCACGACGCGTCTGAGGTTCCTGGCCCTATGACGAGACATTCGGGTCGGGCGGTGGGGTCTGGTCCGGCGGGCCTGGAGCCCCTATGCGGATGCCCAGCGTGCTGTAGGGCATGGTTCCATTCGGGTCCAGGGCTCGTTGCGGCAGCGGATCGGTGTAGCCGGCGTCGTTCGGATCCACCCGGCCGACCTCCGGCAGCATCGCCAGGACTTCCTCACGCATCGGCGGCATGGCCACGCCGCCCAGCGCGAAGCGGTACTCCACCGTCGGGTGGTCCTGGCGCAGCTTCTTGAACAGGCCCCACAGGTGGGTCGTCGTGGTCACCTTCATATCGCAGCCGCCGATGACGAACGCACAGCGGCCGTTGGGGTCGCTCGGACCGCCGTAATTGCGCCAACCCTCCATCCCGGCCCCGGCGCCGCCGTAGGATTGCCGCTGCACGACCACGCCGGACACGGGCGACTCGTTGGCGTCGCTGAAGGTGCAGCGGATCTGCCGGGGTTTGAGATACCCGCTGGTCTCGCTGACATGCTTGCCGAAATGCCACAGCCCCGCGACCACGATCAGTCCCAGGCCCGCCATCTGCCACGGGCCCAGCCACCGCCCCTTCGTCGCCGCCTGCCCTTTGTCCTTGCCCTTGTTCCTGTCCTTCGTTTCCGCCATGTCAAGACTCCTGCGCAATTCGCCGCCTATGGGCTCATGCCGCTATCATACCCGGTCGCCGAGATTCTGTCATTGCCCTGTGCCGGATCGCCCGCCGACCTGGTGTCCAATAAGGTCATCCCACTCTCGGTTAACTCGTTCAATGAGCCTCAGCTTCAACCGGCGCTTCCACTTCTTAATCCGTTTCTCGGCCGCAATGGCATCCCAGACGTTCTCGAACGTAGTGTACCAGACCAGCCGCTTGACGCCGTATTCCTTCGTGAATCCGGCGACACGTCCTTCCTTGTGCTGCCCGACGCGCTTGATGAGGTTGTGGGTCATTCCCGTGTACAAGGTGCCATTGCGCTTGCCGGCCAGGATGTACACATAGTATTGCCGCATTACCTATCGCATCCCAAGAGACCCAACGGTGCCGGGTCGGCTGCGACTCTGTCATACCCAAGCACGTCGGCTGCGACTCTGTCATGCCCAAGTACGTCGGCTATGACTCTGTCATGCCTGCGAAGGCAGGCATCCAGTACGATTCGCGGCCGCCCATGACCTCCGGGCGCGGTCTGGACCCCTGCCTGCGCAGGGGTGACATCGTCACTTCTACACTCAAGATCGCGTTCCGCGCCGAGTTCGTTCATGGGTCTGCCTTTGCTGAGGTGACATCCTCACTTCTCATGATTGCCGTTCTCACGTCATGACCTCACTCATTCGACTCGTCTCCGGGGCTCTGGGGCGGGGTGTTGGCGTCGGGCGCGGCGAAGTAGCGGAAGCCGTCGATGGCCAGTTCGCCGGGCAGGGCCTCCCAGAGGGTCATTTGCAGTCCTCCGACGCCGGGCGGCCGGGTGATGGCGTCGAGCGTGTACTGGCGCCGGCCCATCTCGATAGACCCGCCTGGCGGGGCATAGACCACCGAAGGCGTCGTCCACGTCCCGCCGCGAAGGGCGTTCCGCAGGCGGGCCAGCGACTC
>DSDB01000105.1 GCA_011057845.1 Phycisphaerales bacterium
AATCCCTGCGCCATTATCGGCACCCGAATTCTCCGCGAAGCAGACACCTTCGACGGAGCCGTCGTTGTCAAGATCGCCGACGGCGCCGTCACCTTTGAAAAGGACGGCCAGACCTGGACCCAGACCGTGAACCCATGATTCAGCCGCAACCTCAGCACAACAGTGTACTCCCAGGAGGGGCTCAAATGAAAAGTCTTCGACATAGCCGTAATGCAGCCGTCCTTGCCATGGCGGCCCTCATCGTCATGGGCGCCTCTGCGTCCGCCGCACAGGCCCCCACCTCCGTCGTCTCCCCCGCGCCGACCCTGCTTCAGCAGCGGCTCCTGCGGACTATCAGTATCGAAATCCGCGACACGCCCATCCAGGATGTCATCCGGCTCGTCGCGGAGCAGGCCGGCGTCAATCACGTCATTTCGCCCGCCGTCACCGGCAACATCACCGTGAAACTCACGGATGTGCCCCTCGGCGAGGCCCTGGAGAGTATCCTCACGACCCACGGCTTTGGCTACAGCCTCGGCGAAAACATCATCCGGGTCGCCCCCCTCTCCGAACTCGCCGTCGTCCAGGAACGCATGGTTCACGAGGTATTCCACATCACCTACGCCGCCGCCGACGAAATCGCCAAAGCCCTCGAAAAGATCCGAACGAAGGCTGGAATGGTCTCGCTCAGTTCGGGGACCAGCCATATCATCGTCACCGACACCGAAGCCAGCGTCAAGGCCATGCGGGAATTCGTCCAGAAGGTCGACACCGTCACGCCGCAGGTCCTCGTCGAGGCCCGCATCTACGACCTGACCACCAAGGACCGGCTCGACATAGGCATTGAATGGCAGGTCGGCACGAGCACCACCTACTCCCCCGCGAACCTCAGCGGCCTGTCCACCGTCGGAACCAACCCGACCGGCGATCACTGGCCCTTCACCACCGGCGCCTTCAGCGCCGCCACCGGCAAGGCCACCGGCACGGGACTGATCCGTTTCGGCTGGCTCTCGGCGGATCTCGATATTGACGCCGTCCTCAAGGCCCAGCAGAACGACATCGACGCCAAACTCCTGGCCAATCCCCGCGTCCTCGTCCTCGACAACGAAAAGGCCGTCATCAAGATCATCCAGGAAATCCCCTACCAGGAACTCACCCAGTCTTCCGCGGGCGGCCAACTGGGCACGACATCCTTCCGCGAGGTGGGCGTCGAACTCAGCGTGACGCCTCACGTCACCCGCGACAACATGGTCCGCCTGGTGCTCAGCCCGAAATTCAGCATCAAGACCGATGAAGTCGTCCTCGTCGGCAGCGGCAACACCGCCTTCCCGCAGCCCGTCGTCGACCGCCGCGAGGCCACCACCACCCTGCTCGTCGAAGACGGCCGCACGGTCGTCCTCGGCGGCCTGCGCCAGAAGAACGTCACCCGCGTCGTCAATAAGATCCCGTTTCTCGGGGATGTGCCCGGACTCGGAATGCTCTTTCGTTTTGAAGGCGAAGACACCGTCATGAGCGAACTGGTCGTCTTCATCACGCCCAAGATCGTCACCAATCCGCTCATGACCGCGGATGAAAAGCAGCGATACGAAAGCACGAACTTCGCCGGCCCGAAAGAGATTACCACCCGCTTCGAAAAGCAGAAGCAAAAAGAATCCGAAGACAAATAGCGCCGGCGCCCCAACCGCCCCCCGAAGCCAAGTATCGAGTATCGAGCACTGCCTCGCCTATTCCACCGGCACTGTCTCGTAGGTCATATCATCGGTCTCGACAATCACCACGCCCCGCGCCCCCGGATTAACCACGAGCGTCCCGCCCTCCGTGTGAATATCCTGAGCGTGCGTATGTCCATACACCGCCAGGTCATAGCCGCCGCCGGCGATTCGATGCAGCACCCGCGCCGGGTCGTGGCCCATCAGCACCGACCGTTCCCCGACGACGCCCTCAAAGCGCTGCGAGTGCATCTGCCCGCCGGCCCGCTTGGCCGCCTCCATCAGCGACAACCGCTCCGTGTCGCAGTTGCCCAGCACACCGATCAGCGTCGCCCCCTTGACGGCGCCGAACATCTCAACCACCTCAGGCGACATGATATCGCCCGCATGAAGTATGTGCGACACGCCCCGCGCAGTGAAGCACTCCACGATCGACCGAACCACCGCCCACCGGTCGTGCGTATCAGTGACAATCCCGATTTTCATATCTGAAAAAAGACGCCGCCGCGGGCGGCCTCCACACATTTGCTATTTGCCGTTTTGCTATTTGATCTTGTAACTGATGGCCATTCCGTCGTTCTTCTCCATCGACGCGCGAATGATCACCGTGTCGTAGTTCGGATTGTTCTGCACGTAGTCGAGATAGTCCTTCATCGCGTTGGCCGACTGGATCACGTTGTCCGCCACCACCACCGACCCCGGCACGAGTTTGTCCTCGACCCGCTTGAGGTACTTCAGGTAATCCTGCTTCAGCGCGTCGATGAAGATGAAATCGAACTGGCCCCGCAGCTCGCCCAGCGTCTTGAGCGCATCGCCCTCGACGACCGTCACCACGTCCTCCAGTCCCATCTTCTGAAGGTTCTCCCGCGTGGCCTGGGCCATCCGCGGGTCGATCTCCAGCGTATACAGATGCCCTCCCGTCCGCTCGAAGCCGATGCCCATATTGATCGCTCCGAACCCCGTCGCCGCACCCACCTCGATGCCGCGCTTGGCCCGGGCGGCCTCCACCAGGATCCGCAGCATCATGGCGTCACCGGGCGTCGTGTTGAGCCCCGTCCGGCGGAAGTCCTTGATGAATTGTTCACGAAACTCCCGACTGCGCCGCTGGTCGCCCTGCCCGGCGCCCAGCACCAACGAAAACGCCATCATCACAGCCACACCCGTCAAAACAGCATTCTTCACTTGCATAACGATCTCCAGCACAAAGACATATCAATCAGAACCATGCCCGGTCAGTATACCACCATCCCCGGCCAAGAAACAAGCGGCCATTCCAAACAGTCGAATGCCCCGGCGCCCAGGCTCATTCCGTGGAACGCCCACACGCAGGGCGGCTCGACCATTTTGCTGTTCGCCCTTTGCATTTTCCATTCCCTCACCCCCGCCTGCCCGCTATGATGCGCCCACGACCAAACGATACCAACCCCTGCAAGACCAAGACCGCCCATGGCGTACAAACGACTCAAAGGCATCCCCGGCCGCATCCACATCCCCGACATCGCGCCGGCCGCCGCCAAGAAGCACCCATGCCCCGACTGCTTCCAATGCCAGCACTGCCCCGACGACCGCTGTCGAACCTGCCTCAAGTCCCGTAACTGCAAAGATGCCCGTCGCCCCGGGGCCAAACACAAGAAGTAATCGCCTCCACCGATGCCCCTCTATCCAACCGTACAACCAGGCCATGTTCACTATCGCCAATAAGAACCGATGGCTGTCCCTCGTATCCTTCCGATAGCCAGACTTGAGCCTTCCGGCCGCGGGCTACAG
>DSDB01000463.1 GCA_011057845.1 Phycisphaerales bacterium
CCCCCGCCGCTGATCCAGCGCACGGCCGCGGGCTTGTTGATCTTCAGATTCAACGGCTCGCCGCGTCCGGAGGTATCCCGAATGGTATCGCCGCCGCCTTCGCCAAAGGCGTACAGCAGCAATGGATCAACAGGCTTGGCCCCACGGCCGCCACTGAACCTGCGTTCGATATCGTCGGCCCCCAGGACCCGGTCATAGACGGTAATCTGATGCAACTGCCCCAGCCACGGGCGGTCCCCGGTCAACTCGTTGGCCAGGCCCAGGCGGAAACCGCGGTCCCAGTTGGATGTATCGCCGTCCACGGTCCTGTCAGCGGCCTTCTTGCCGTCGAGATACATCATGGCCCGGCCGTTCTTGTCGCGCGTGTAGACAATGTGCGTCAACCGCGGGGCGGCCTGCGTGGACTGCCCGGTGGCGACCAGCGAGCCGTCGGGTCTCAACCGCCACCAGTCGATGGACGTGAACAGTTCAGCCATGTGCTTCATATCGGTACTGCCCGGCAGGCCCATCGCCTCGTGCCAGGGCCGTGCGACGCCCGTTCCCCCGTGTTCCTGCGGTGTATTGGGCGATGTCTCCCAACTCCATACCCCGTGGGCCCCGTAGGAAGAACCCGCCGTCGGCGCGTTGAGCAGACTCCAGTAAGTCGCCCGACGGACGCTATAGGCCGTATGCCGCTGCCGCGACTGATAGGCGATATGGTCCTCGTAGGGCGGCTCCAGGTTGATAATGGGCCGGGCGGGCTGCAAAGGCCATTTCTGGGAGGGCGGTCCCGCGTATATCCATTCCAGGGTCCGGCCGTCGTCGCCGTGGCCGCTCTGATAGCCGAAATAGCTTACCCACCTCTCGTTCAGGAAGGCATCCCACGGCCACTGCATGCCCTGGGGGTGCAACGTAACGGGCGCATGGCCCGGCCGGTCGAAGACCGCCCGACCGATCCGCTTCCAGCGTTCGGCGTTCTCGCCGAAGTAATTGCCGTCGCCGGGCAGGAAGTAGGCGACGTGCCAGGCCCCCAGCCTCGCCGTCATGTACCTCGCCAGCAGGATCGCCTGGTCTTCGGGAAGCTGGCCGGGGTTGTGCTGCTTGTTGCCCAACGTCCACAGCAGCACGGGAACCGCCAGAAGCCCCTTATCATTGACCGCCCGGGTCCGCTCATCGATCCGCTTGAAGAACGCCGGATGGATCTGAATCTTCTCATAGCCCGTGTAGGCCACCTGCCCTTCGGGATTCGTGTAGGCGGTCCGCCATTGGGTGACGACGTACTGGACGCCGGTAAATCGCTTGGCCGCACGGTCGTCGAGAAAGCGGTTCCAGTCCTCCTGCGTGGATTTCAGCGCCCCGTTCCAGACGGTATCGACCAGCCAGAAGAACGGTGTGCCGTCCTGGTATACGAAGTGGCGGCCGTTGTCGGCGACCCGGATCGGACCGTGTTTGTAGAAGGGATTGTCGCCACGATAGGTCGTGCAGTTGAAAACGCCCGTCTTGCCGTCCAGCGACGGTTCGTCCTTGCACCGGCTGGCCCAGCGCCAGGCGCCGACGCGACCGGGCGAAAAACGCACCTTCCACGCCTGGCCGCCGTCCCAGAAACCGCGTTGAAGGTGCTTGTCGCCGGCCGGGTCGGTGAATTCACATTCCAGCTCGATGTACTGTTGCCGGCCGTCAGGGACCTTGCCACTCTGAATGGCGGCCTCGAACAGGCCCCACTGATGGACGTCCTGTGCGGGGCACAGAGAGGTCATAAGCGAGCCTGCTATCACAAGGGTTGTCAGTAATCGCATAAGAAATGCCTCCTGATAGTGGTTCATGCAGCCGAGCCGCGGTCGCATGGGGCGCCGGACGGTCTGCGGCGGGATCACTCAATGACGAAAATGTCCTTCTTCCGGCACATGTCCTTCAACACAGTGGGCCAAACGGTGGCGCTGACCTCACCGATGTGGGCCTTGCGAAGCAGCAGCATGAACGTCCTGGATTGACCGATGCCGCCACCGATGCTCAAGGGAATCGCGTTGTTGATGATCGCCCGGTGATAGGGCAGTTTCAGGAAGTCGAGCTGGCCGGACAACTCCAGTTGCCGGCGGAGCGTCTCGGCCGTGACGCGGATGCCCATGGAGGTCAGCTCGTGCCGCCGCCTGGTGACCGGGTTCCAGACAAGGATATCGCCGTTGAGGCCGTGCATGGGTCGCCCGTCCTCGCTGACGGTCTCGGTGACCCAGTCGTCGTAATCGGCGGCGCGCATCTCGTGCGGATAGCCGTCTTCCAGAACCCAGCCGATGCCAATGATGAACACGGCCGGATATTCCTGCAGGATCGCCGTCTCGCGCTGCTTGCGGGGCAGGTCCGGAAACCGCTCCAGAAGCTCTTCGGCATGGAGAAAAGTCAGTTCCTCCGGCAAATCCGGGGATCGGTCGTCTTTCAGTTGGGGAAAGAGCCGCTGGACATGGGTCTCGGCCCCCTTGAGGACCTTCCATATCCGACGGACGACGTCCTTGAGCGTCGCCAGGGTGCGCTGCTCTGCCGTGATGGCCAGTTCCCAGTCCCACTGGTCCACGTAGGCGCTGTGGTCGTGGTCCAGGAAGTAATCCTTGCGGACGGCCCGCATGTCGGTGAGCAGACCCTCGCCGACCTGCATGTCAAACTGCTTGAGGGCCATGCGCTTCCATTTCGTGGCCGCCTGGACAATCTGCGCGTCGATGGGGTGCTTGTCCCGGTCGTTCGAGATATGGAACTGGATGGGCGTGCGCGAACCGTCGCGGTCGAGCAGGTCATTGACGCCGCTGTCGACATCCACGATGAGCGGAACCGTGACGCGGATCAGATTCAAGGCCTCGCAGAGACCGGCTTCGATGTAGTCCTTGACCGCGTAGATGGCCCGTTGGGTCTCTTTTGGGCTCAGCAGGGAACGATAATCCCGCGGCAGAATCTTCTCCAGTTCGGCATAGTCGCCGATTCCTGGACCGGCCAAATCCGCTTTCTTTCGGTCGCTCATGGTGTTGTTCTCCTGTAGACAGAGTGTGCCCCCCATGCGCGCTGCGGCGCCGTCAGACGGCTTCGATGGTGGACGGCGGCTTGGGGGTGATATTGTAGGTCACGCTGACGACGCCGGGCACGGCCTGGAGGATGCCGGCGGCCAGTGCTTCGAGGACATCAAACGTCAGCCGAGTGGGTTGGGCCGTGCGGGCATCGGTGCTCTGCCAGCAGCGGACCTCGATCTGTTGACCGAAATCGCGCCGGCCGTCCCGCATCCCCGTCACGCGGTCCTCGTGCAGAATCGCCATATACTGAAAGGCGCCGGTGTTTCGCAGCATCTGTTCCACAACCACGGTGGCCTTGCGAACGGTCTCGATGCGCTGCGGGGTCGCTTCCCCGATGACCCGCGCCGCCAGCGCCGGACCCGGAAAGGGAATGCGTTCAAACAACTCCGCGGGCAGCCCG
>DSDB01000208.1 GCA_011057845.1 Phycisphaerales bacterium
AGGGGATGAGGACCCGCTTGGCGGCCGATTCCGCGACGAAGACGGCCGACGTCGGAGGCTCGGCGGCGGCCGGCACACGGGGATCGGCGCCGTCGAGCGTGTAATAGATCGTCCCGCCGGCATTCGGGTTGACCATGCTCAGCACCGCGCCGGCGGGAACGTAGCCGCCGTGCTGTTCGATGCCGTTGATAAGGAACCTCGCCGCATCGATGCTTGGGTAGAGACTCGCCCCGCGCAGGAGATTGAGGATGGCCCACGAGTTGGCGGTGTTGTGGATGGCGGGGATGTAGTTGTTGATCACATTGTCGCGTTCGACGACCCACGACTGTTCCCGCGTGAAATAGTAGTTCGGTCCGTTCGGAACGGGCGGATAGAGGTTGTGATTAATGTCGTCGAGGGGCGACGGCTGGCCGATCGTGCTGCCATACGGAGTGCTCATCTGGGTATCGCCCCACCGCGCGCTCTCAGCCACGATGGCCTTGTCGATCCAACCGGCGATCTCGGCGTACCGCTGTTGGGATGCCGCTTGGCTAAGTGCCCCGCTATTGAACAGATGCTTGTACACGCGATCCGCGAACAACAGGCGGAACTCGCTGCTGGTGCGCATCTTCTGAAAGAGCGTTCCCACGCCGCCGGTGGCGCCGATGCGGGAGGCCGCTCGGGAATGGTAATCGAGCACGATCTCCTGGTCCCAGACGAAGAATCGGAAGCGTCCGTCGCCGCTGAGCGCATTGGCGGCCGCATAGCCGTTGTGGTGAGGCCAGTCCTCGGCGTCCGCATAGAAGTGCAGCAACATGTAGTCGGCGAAATCCTCGACATCGAGATACCGCAGCATCTGCGTGTAGCCCTCAAGCGTGGAAGGGTCCACGGCCATCATCGCGTTCCAGCGGGCGCCGGGCGTGCCGAAATCCGCGTTGATCTCCCAATGCTCCTTGAGACCGCCCAGGTGATCGGCGAAGAAATCGTCGGCCAGCCGCTCGGACAGGTTGAACAGACCGAAGTAGAGGCCATTGACGTAGAGGTGGACAAAACTTCCATACGATGACGGCTGCCCCATGTCGTGCAGGCTCTCCTTCATCCACACGTCGCGGATGTACTGCGAGTCGTTCGGACGGTAACGGCTGTCTACCCAGGACACGAGACCCCACGAGTCGGTGAAACACGCGCGCAGCACAAGCTGGTTAAACCGCTCGACATCCGATGCTTCAAAGAGAGGGTAATCGAGCTTCGGAGGACCATAGAGACTGGTGAAGGTCAGGCGCATGGAGTGCTTCTGCATGCGATAAGGACGGCGGCTGGAGTTGCCGTGGATTTCGATCTTACAGTCATGCTGGAATTCGTCGCCGCCGTCGGGACGGAGGTACTCGATGGAGCACTTGCGCTCCCAGCGGTTCAAAGGCTTGGCATAGATGCCCGTGGAACTGCTGATGAAGTCGTCGGGCGCCATCGAGATCGAGACGCTGGGCACATCCAGCAGCGCATCACGGATGGAGTAGCCCGGCAGCGTGTTGTTGACGACGCGCGGGTCCATCTCATAATCGGCCGGGACGATCCCGCCGACTTCGGAGTCATAACCCCAGTTGTCGGGCCAGCCCGGCGGGTCCGCCGGCTGCAGCGCCACCTGGTCAACAAAGATGTATGTGTGTGTCGTAACGCCCCCCGACCTCCAGCCTGGTTTGAAGGCGGCCGAGCGGACCGTCGTGGTCGTGGTCAGCGTGATGGGCACGTTGGCGTCGTAGACCTGTCCGTGCCCCTCGGCCGGTTCGGAGCCGTCCAGGGTATATCGGATGAAAGCGTCCGGCGTCTCGCAGTGGATCTGCAAGACCAACGGATTATCATAGAACCCCCTGGGATGACTGTGAGTCGGCCTGTCGGTGAATCCAGGGAAGGCCGCCTCGTTGGCCTGTCCGGGGGTCGGGATGGCGAAATAGCGCTCGGTCGTGTACCACATGCCGTATGAGATGTCGCGCTGCTGGGGAGGGAAAACAGGGGCGTATTGATGCACAACCGCACCGCCGGCGCCGACCAGCGCCAGGTACTCCCCTTCCCTGTTGAGGGCGAAATTTGTGTGCAGATAGCCTTTGGGGTCCACGTAGGTGTCGGTGGCCTGCGCCGATGCAAAAACCACCAGGTAACCACCCGCCGGTATCATCGCCGTCGGTGGGAAAGGCCATTTTCGCAGGTCAGACCTGTCATCGGTCAGATGCCAGCCGTCCAGTGACACCGGTCGGCTGTCACGATTGAGCAACTCAATCCAGTCGGAGGCGTTGCCGTCGCCGTCGAGCAGGGTCTGGCCGTTGGAGGCAAGGAACTCATTGATGACGATCTTGGCGGTGCCCGTCTGCCAGTTGGGCGCCAGTAAACTGAAATCCCGCCCGTTGACCACCCCGTCACCGTCGATATCCGCGCAGTAGCCCTCACCGATACAGGCCGGTTCATCAAGCCACTGCGCGGCCAGCAAACGCACGTCGCGGAAGTCGACAATCTCATTCTGGTCGATGTCCCCCGCGACGGGCGCGACGGCCTCGACAATGACGACATGCTCGGCTATCTTGCCGCTCTCGTCGCCGCTTCCGATGGGCCCGTCCCAGACGACCAGAGAAAGTTCGTACGTCCCGGCGAGCGTAAAGGTAATGTTGGGGTCCTTGATGTTGGCTTCTATTGGATCGAAATTAACGGGCGCCGGGCCGCTCTTCTGGGTCCAGTAGTATTGCAGACCGCAAGGAATACCCACATCCGGCTGGTTGGGATCGCAGCCCTCAATATAGGGCTTGCCGTCGTCCGTGACGGTCATAGCCATACGGAGGGGCCGATGGATGAAGACGGTCAGGGCCGCCGGGCCGCTGATGACGGGCGGGGCGTTGTAACAGGGGTTCTGCGCCTCAAGGATAAACGCATTCATCAGAAAAAAGGCCAGCGTGGTGGGCGTGCTGAACTGGGCGTCAAAAACGAGCGTAACATCGGAGCCGTCCGAGACGATCTGCGTGGCGAAGGTGGCCGCGTCGGCGATCCTGCGGATCCCGTCGCTTTCTCCGGAGGTGCAGTCGATATTCAGCGTGGTCGCCGGGCCGAGGGCGTCGTTGACGGTCACATCGAACGGGCCGGTCTGATTGCCGGTGTCGTGATGGTACGAAAGCCAACTGTAGAGACCCGGCGGCAGACCACTGATGGTCAGGGTCATGGGGTCGCCCGGCTGTTGGCGGTTGTCCGTGCCGATCCAGTCCCTCAGCAGGTCCGGGGTATCGCTGCCGCCGCCCCGGTCGACCATCCGCATCGCACCGGCAACCGCACCGGCAACCCACGTCGGACGGATCGTCACCGTAGTCCCAAAGACACTGTAGCTTTGTGCCGTAAAACTGGACGGAACAGCGTTGACCGCAAAATAGCCCTGGTAGCCGCTTTGGACCGGCCCC
>DSDB01000643.1 GCA_011057845.1 Phycisphaerales bacterium
CCAGGCGGTTTACGCGTTGATTCGCAATGCCGCCGGGCAGGTGTGGCATCCGGCGAGCGGGAAATTTGAGGACTGGGGCGCCGACGGCCACACGATGGACGACTACGACCTGCCGCTGGCGGACGCCGGAGGCGGCCTGTACGTCGGCGACTTCCCCGATGACATTGCGCCGGGTCGTTACACGGTGCAGGCGTTCAGTCGCGCCGGGGCCGATCCCGCGGACGATGACCCGCTGGTCTGGGCCGGGCGGATCGTCTGGACAGGGACGGGAGAACTGACGGCCGAGAAGATGCTCGGCAACCGAGCCGTCCAGGACAAGAGCACCGGCACCATCGATTACTACGACGATGACGGCGTCACCGTCCTGCTGCGCCAGACCCCGGTCGACGGCGAGCTGACGATTGAGAGGTCACGATGAGCGGGTTCTCGAACTACTGGAAAGACGCCGTGTTGAATCACCTCTTCGGCAAAGGCGGCTACACGGCGCCGACGATCTTTGTGGCGTTGTCCACGACCGCGCCGGCCGATGACGGCTCGGCCGTGAGCGAGCCGGCGGGCGGCGGCTACGCCCGGGTGGCGACGGGACCCGTCCATTGGGGCAGCGCCGCCGACGGCCTCATCTCCAATGCGAAGGGACTGCTGTTCGCCCAGGCGGCGGCGGACTGGCCGACGGTGACGCATTTCACCCTGTTCGATGCGGCATCGGACGGACACCTGCTGGCATGGGGACAACTGGTCGTGCCCATAACGGCCCATGCCGGTGACACATTGGAGTTCGCCGCCGCCAGCTTGGTGGTCCGGATGGCCTGACAAACCATCCCGTGATGGTCACAGCACCCGGCTACTATCACATCGCCAGGTCACTGTCATAGGCCCGGGTTTTTGTCACCCGGAGCGAAGCGAAGGGTCTGAATGACAAACAGTCCATATGCTTTTCAAAACAGGTCGAATACGGCTGTTTCATGGCATTGTCAAGGAGATTGCGATGGCTGTTATCAGAAGAAGTTGGGCCGATGAGGTGGTGATGATGGACGGCGTCGGCGTGACGAGCGGTTCGTATTCATCACCGGTGGACTTGCAGGCGGACGGCTACGAAGGGGCCCACGTGACGGTCCAGGCGGATTTCCCCGCGAGCCCGACGGACGACCTGGAGGTATACGTCCAGGCCTCGCTCGACGGCGTCGGCTGGGACGATACGCCACTGCTGTGCCTGACGATCGCCCGGGGGACCGACCCCAACCAGGTCAGCTTCGTCGTGCGGGACGTGGCGCGGTTTCGGCTCTACTGCAAGCGCAGCGGCGGCACGGACACGATTGTCGTGACGGCAAAATGCCGGCCTTGGCGGTACACATCCGTCGGATGAGTCGTCCGTCGCCGGTCGCCGGCCGTCGCGGACCATGCCGGCGCCGGAATCATGCTTGTCATGCTGAGCCGCGGCGAAGCGCAGGCGAAGCATCTCGCCCGCGCTCGAGGGGTGTCGCGGGCTCGCACGGAAAGGTTCGTACACGATGCTCAATATCAAACCCATCCGAGGCGCGAGGGTCCGCACGGGCCACCCTCTGGCGCAGGGGCTGTTCGCCGGCTGGTTGCTGAGCGAGTGCGGCGGCACAAAGATCTTCGATGGTGTCGAGCGGCGCACCGGGATATTGCGATACGGCGTCACGTGGCAGCCGGGCCGAAGCGGTCCTTGTCTGAAGCTGGACGGGACGAGCGGCTACGTGGATCTGGCGGCGCACGAACCGCGGTGCAACGCGGCGACGGGATTCAGTGGGTCCGTCCGGCTGCGGTTTTGGCAACTGCCCGCCGTCGCCGGGACGACGCCGGTCTGTCTGGACTATCGCGGGTCCGCCGGGCGTTACTGGTACCTGCGCGGGCGGACGTGGGACAACCGGTTCGACATGACCGCTTGGGACGACGGGCAGTCGTCTGTGTCGGCGGTCGGGCCGGTTGTGGACGTGGGGCGGTGGTACGACGTGACGTTCGTTTTCGACGGGCGGAACATCCTGCTGTATGTCGACGGTCGGTTATGGGCTGCCAGCTTCATGGCCGGCATCCTCGCGGGGATGGGGACGGCGCTGCGGATCGGCCACACCGGCGCCTACAGTCCGGAGGCGAGCTTCGAACATGTGATGTTCTGGGACCGGGCGTTGACGGGCGGGCAGGTCCGGCGGTTGCACAGGGAACCCTATGGCATGTTCGAAGAGACTGCGAGACCCCAGGCGTTCATCCATGTTGTCGGGGCCTGCGGCGGCGCCGAGATGCTGACGGACGCCCGGGCGACAGCCGGTCGTCTCGAGTGCGGGCCGTGGCTGGGTGGGCGTTTGGCCGGCGAACGGGCGTGGCTGAGAGCGACGCTGTTCGGTGGCTGCGACGGCCAGGCCCTGGCCCTGGGCACGGCGCTGAGCGGCGGCTGGTTCTGGATGCGCCGCAACGGTTGCACGGCCCTGTACCGCGGCCGTACCATCTCGCAGATCGACTTCGATCGAGTGCTGAACGTCGCGGCCGCCGACGCCCAATACGTCGCCGCGCCCCGCCATAGCCCCCACAACCCCGACGTCGACTACTACTATGTCGTGCGGCGATTCAACGGCCTGGGCATCGCCGAGCGGACCCTGTCACCCGTTCGCGTAAGCGTCGGCGCCGACGGTGGACTTGAGCAGGCCCGGCCGAACAGGGTCTTCGCCCTCAACGCGCACGTGATCGCCGGGGCCAGGGCGCAGCTGCGGTGGTTGTACGAGGCCCTGGGCCAGGCCGACCGCGCGGCGATGTTCAATGTCTACGGCGATGGCGGCGGCGGGCAAGTCGATTTCGACAGTGTCATCGGGACCGTTACGTCGCGGGCCGACAGCGCCCGGCGGTTCTGCGAGTTTGTGTCCGAACCTTTGGCGACGGGCCGGCATCCATTTGTCGTCCGCGCCGCAACCGCCGACGGCGTCGAAGGCCCGGGGCTCGGAGCGTGCGTGGACGTATCCGCCACACTACCCCCGACCCCGGAAATTGTCGGCATCCAGGCTCAGGTATAGGGTGTGCAACTCGTTGCGCACGCGGCCTCTCATGCCGTGACAGGTCCGTGAATATGAAGCGGAGACAGCGATGAACAACAGGGTGGATTTCTTTCAACCTCAGGTCAATGACCTGGCGATCCCGGCGGGCACGGCCGTGGTGTCGGTCGAGGGACACGTCCGCGGCGACTTGCGGCCCGTGGAAATCGTCCGCGCCGGTTGGCCCGGATTCGGACGGGCGAGGCTGGCATATCATCCGGCCGCGGGCGGCTCAGCCGCGTTGGCGGTCGAGGACATCGAACGGATATGTCCGATGGGCGCGGCCGTGCGGATTGACATGGTCTATAAGGGCCTGGCCGCCGACGGCC
>DSDB01000557.1 GCA_011057845.1 Phycisphaerales bacterium
CAGCCTGTGACCCGCGCGTTCGAGCGTGTTGGCAAGCCCATCACCGTGTCGTCGGTCGGGACGGGGACTGTCTATCTGACGCTGGTCGCCGAGGGATTGATGAAACCGGGGACCGTCAGACCTTATAACCAGGGCCTCTTTGTGACCCGCCGCTGGGTGGACGCCAAAGGCCTGCCGATGGACCCGAACGCCATCACCGTGGGAGACTTGGTGCAGGTGGAAGTTACCCTCCGGACTACCGGCCAGACCGTCGGTAATATCGCCGCTGTTGACATACTGCCGGGGGGGTTGGAGGTTGAGAACCCCAGGCTGGACACCTCCAGTTCGGCCGCCAGAAGGTCCGGCGACCAGGCCGACCATGTGGAGTTCCTTGACGACCGGGTGGTGCTGTTCTGCGGTGCGGCAGGGCGGGAGCGCTGTTTCAGGTATTCCTTGCGGGCCGTTACGGCCGGGGTGTTTGACCTTGCCCCGATTCAGGCGTCATGTATGTATGATCCGGCCATCGCCTCTATGGGCAGCGGGGGTCGGGTGGTTATTCGGAACCGATGATGGGGTCTGTGCTCGAAGACGTAGACAATCCGAAACGGCGACTCGGCCGACTCAAACGGGTCTTGAGGCGAGTTGCCTTGGGCATCAGCGCCGCAGGCGTGCTCTGTGCCGTGGTCTTCTGGCTGCTCTGGACGACCTTTCCGTTTCCCCAGGAGAAGCTGCAACGGTGGCCCAGCAGCCCGGTAGTGCTCGATGCCAGGGGAAGGACGATGCTGCGTGTGGTTGGCGCCGACGAACAGTGGCGACAGCCCGTTCCCATCTCAGAGATCTCGCCGTGGCTGGCCAGGGCAACCATTGCGGTCGAGGACTCGAGGTTCTACCGGCATCGGGGGGTCGATGTGGCCGCGGTTGTGCGGGCAATCGGCCAGAATCTTCTGTCGCGGCAGGTTGTCTCAGGGGCCAGCACGCTGACGATGCAGATATGCAGGATGATGGACGACCGGCCCCGAACGCTCCGCGCCAAGGCCGTGGAGTCCTTCCGGGCGCTGCAACTCGAACGACTCACGACGAAGGACCGGATTCTTGAACTCTACTTGAATGTGGCCCCTTACGGGGGCAATATCCGCGGCGTGGAGGCTGCGGCGAGGATCTATTTCGGCAAAGGGGCCAACGACCTTTGTCTGGCTGAGGCGGCCCTGATTGCGGGGCTGCCGCAGTCGCCGAGTCGGTACCGTCCGGACAGACACCCGACGTCCGCCAAGCAGCGCCAAGCGGTGGTCCTCAAACGCATGTTGGCCGAGGACATGATTTCGCGGGCGCAGTTTGACGCGGCACTGGCCGAGCCGATCCTGCGGGCCAACGTCCATACTGTTCCACGTGCTACTCATGCGGCGTGGCTGGCGCTGCGGCTGCGCCCGGGAGGCGGGCGCACGACCATTGACCTGGATATCCAGAGCGAGGTCGAGCGGCTTGTCAGAGACCACGTTGGGCAGTTGCCCGCGGATAGTCAGGTCGCGGTGGTGGTCATAGACATTACGGCATCGGCTGTCAGGGCGATGGTGGGCTCGGTCGATCCCGCCGACCCAATGCACGGCCAGGTCAACGGGGCCCTGGCCCCGCGGAGTCCGGGGTCCGCCTTGAAGCCCTTTATCTACGCGGCGGCATTCGAGCTGCGCCGGCTCAACGCCCAGTCACGGATTGACGACTCGGCTATCAGCCGGGCGGGCTGGAGCCCGGAGAACTTCGACCGGCAGTTCCGCGGCGCCATCACCGTGGCCCAGGCCCTTCAGATGTCGCTGAACATCCCCGCCATACGAACGGCCGAGGGGGTCGGCCTGGCCCGGTGCTGTGCCGTGATCCATGCGTGTGGCGTTCACCTGCCGCGGGATGCCGCCGGTCGCGGTGGGCTGGCCGTCGCTGTCGGCGCCGTGGAGACAAACCTTCTGGACCTGACCAATGCCTACGCGACACTGGGACGCGGCGGTATCTTCAAGGAGCCGTCGCTCTTCGTTGACGCCGACATCCGGGGGGTGCGGGCCCTGAGCGAGGACACCTGCCGTTGTATCAACGATATTCTGTCGTGTCGTCGGCGTCCGGCCGCCGGCCGTGAGGATATCCCGGAGGGTCAGCCGGCCTGGTTCATGTGGAAGACCGGTACGAGTTCCGGGCGACGGGACGCCTGGGCCGTCGGCCACAACTATCGCTATGCTGTCGGCGTCTGGGTCGGGCGGTTCCGCGGGACCGGTCGTGTGGAATATGTGGGCGGCAAATCCGCCGAACCCTTGTTGGCCCGCATCTTGACGTGTGGGCTCCTGTCCAATAGCATCGAGCCGCCCGAGGCGCCGCTGCTGCCGGTGCGGCAGCCTCTTGCATTGTCCGGGCAAACGGCGGAAGAACTGCGGATAACGGCTCCCGAAGATGGCAGCGAATTCGCCTGCCTGGGGCAGGCGGCGACGGTCGCGTATTCGGCGAACCGTCAGGCGACGCTGACATGGTTCCTCAACGACCGGCTTATCGAGTCCAACACGGGGCGACTGGCTGTCTCCACAGGTCGATACACACTACGGTGCGTCAGTGACGAAGGACACTCGGCGAGCGTGTCCTTCGCCGTCGTCTCGATCCCATGACGCCGTCATTCTGCCTATGGCCGGCGCAGGGCGTCGCCTACCACGGTCAACGGGTCGATCACGGACTCTCTGAGCCGCGGATTTCAGAGACCTGCCTGGTGAAACGGGTTACGAAGCCGCCGCCATCGGCCAGGTCGATCTTGAGTGTCTGGTTCTTGTCGGCGGTTGTCTCTTCCAGGACAACCGCGTCGGGTTTCTCCTTGCTGTCTCGGACGAGTGTGGCCTTGTACGCGCCATCGCCAAGGAACGACAAGGGCACTTCGATAGTGCGGGCCGGCCCGGCCGCCATGATGGCGAGCATCCACATATCGCCGCTGCGCCGAGCAAAGATGGACAGTTCGCCGATCTTCGAGCCGGGCAGGACGATGGTTTCGTCCCAGACGGCCTTGATGCTCTGGATGACGTCGAGGGCGGGATTGTCCAGGATGCTCTGCGGGTGTGCGGCGATGGTGAGGATGGGGCTGTGGAAGGTGGCCAGGCAGGCGATCTGATGCGCCCAGGTACTATCGCGGCGGCGCTCGGTGAAGATCATCGTGGTGTAATCGGTTGGCCCGGCGAGATAACGGGCGAACGGCAGGATGGTCTCGTGGCGGGCCCGACGCTGCAGGCCGCTAGACTCCATGCCGCGGACGCCTTCGTAGAGCATGGCATTGGGCCAGGTCCGCAGACGGCCGGTGGGCTTGTTGGCCCCATGGAAATTGAGGACGCACTGGTATTCGGCGGCCTTGGCGAGCAGGGCC
>DSDB01000554.1 GCA_011057845.1 Phycisphaerales bacterium
AGGCCCGCCAATATCGAAAAGCCGATAGGCCGACCCCGCCGCCAGTGCTCCCGCACGGCCGCGGCAAAGATCGGAACCACACGCTGACGCACGGCCGCGTCGATATCCACGACATTTCGCACAAATCCCGTCTCGGCCTCAATGGGCCCGACCACCTCAACGGCCAACTCAAGAAACACCGCCAACCCCGTCCCGCTCGGACGCGATGCGAAGGCGTTGGCCCCGTCCGCATCCTTATCGAGAAACGGGTTGACGGTGAACCGCACGCTTCGCCGCAGTCGGTGCATGAGACCCCCCTACCGATGCCGGTCCCGCATCAGGCCCAGCACCTCGCCGCGGCTGCGCGGGTCGCGCCGGAACACGCCGAGGACCGCCGATGTGACCATCTCCGAGCCGGGCTTCTTGACCCCGCGGATCGTCATGCAACTGTGTGACGCCTCCAGAACCACCGCGACGCCCTGGGGCTGCAGGGTGTCCATGATGAAGTCCGCAATCTGCAACGTCAGCCGCTCCTGGACCTGCAAACGACGGGAGAAGCACTCGACGATCCGCGCCAGCTTGCTGACGCCCAGGACGTTGCCCGCGGGCAGATACGCCACGTGGGCCTGCCCGATGAACGGCATCAGGTGGTGCTCGCAGATGCTGTAAAACGGAATGTCGCGCAGCAGCACGATCTCTTCGTAGTTCTCCGTGAAGACGCTCTTGATGTGCGCCTCGGGCGTCTCGTCCATCCCCGCCAGCAACTCTTCGTACATTCGAGCCACGCGGGCGGGCGTCTCGCGGAGGCCCTCGCGGCCGATGTCCTCGCCGACGGCGATGAGAATCTCCAGCACGGCCTTCTCAATCCGCTGGCGGTCGATCTGTCGGTTTCGTCGTGTCATCTATTGGCCCTCGGCCAGGGTCATCAGCAGCGCCGTCAGCAGCCGCACGCCGAACCCCGTCGAACCCTCGGCGGCGTATGCGTTGGCCTGGGCGAATATGTCCATCCCGGCAATGTCCAGATGCGCCCAGCGGGCCTCGCCGGCGAACTGTCGCAGAAACGCCGCCGCCGTGCACGCCCCGCCCCACTTGCCCCCGATGTTCTTGAGGTCGGCGATCTTGCTCTTCATCTGCTCGGCGTATTCATCGCCGCAGGGCAGCCGCCAGAGCTTCTCGCCACTGTCGGCGGCCGCCTTCTCCAGGGTCCTGCACAGCTTGTCGTCGTCGGTCATCAGCCCGGCCCTATGGTTGCCCAGGGCGACCATGCACGCCCCGGTCAACGTGGCGATATCAACAATGATATCGCACTGCTGTTCGACGGCGTAGGCAATCGCGTCACAGAGGATCATCCGCCCTTCGGCGTCGGTGTTGAGGATCTCGACGGTCTTGCCGCTGTAGGTCGTTACGATGTCGCCGGGGCGGTAGCTGTGCCCGTCGGGCAGGTTCTCCGCCGAGGGGATCAGGCCATAGACATTCAGCGGCAGGCCCAACTCCGCGACGGCCTTCATCGTCGCCATCACCGCCACGCCGCCGCTCTTGTCCAGCTTCATCTGCTCCATGTTCTCGGCTGGCTTGATGCTGATGCCTCCGGAATCGAACGTGATAGCCTTGCCCACCAGGGCGACGGTCGGCGAGCCTTTGCGCGGCCGGGCGGGCGTGTACTTGAGTACGATGAACCGCGGTTCGCCCGCCGAGCCCGCCCCTACGGCCAGGATTCCGCCCATGCCCTTCTGAGTCAGTTGCTTTTTGTCCAGGACCGTACAGGCGAGGCTCTTGTACTCGGCGGCCATCCGCTGGGCCTCCTGGGCCAGTGCGGGCGGGTTAATAACATTGCCGGGGCGGTTTGCGATGGTTCGCCCGTAGCTCTGCGCCGCCCCAATCACCGCGCCGACCGCAACGCCCCGCCGCAACTGGGCCAGCGTCTTGGCATTATCGTCGGCGACGCAGACCGCCAACTCCGCCGGCCGCTCGTTTTCGCCGCCAGTGACGTACTCGTCATAGCGGTAACTGCCGAAGTACGCCCCCTCGACCATGGCCTGCCCCGCCGCCTGGGGCTTCACGCGAGCCGTGGCCTTGTGCAGGGCCAGGCTCAACTGCTCAATCTTCGCCGCAACCGCCCTCTTGCCCGCCACCGCCGCGGCCTTGCGAAGCGAGTCGGCATCCGCGTCCTTCCGCTTGCCCAGGCCCACGAGCAATATGCGCCTTGGACCCGTCGCGCCTTTGCTGTACGCGACCTCGCAGGAACCCATGTCGCCCTTGAACTCGCCGGCTGAGAGCACCGCCGAGATCGCCCCCCCTGCCGACCTATCGAGGGCCAGGGCGAACTTGTCGAGACCCTTAACGTCCGAGAATATTCCAATCGCCAATGCCTCAATGGCGTCTCTGGAGAAGTCGACCTTCGCGGCCGTGGCTGTCACTTTGATGATGTCTTTCATGTGGGTCTCTCAGAAGACGGGGGTTTCTTGCGCTTATCGGCCTTGCCACCGGCCCGATGCCGAAGGTAGCTCTCAATGAAGGCGTCAAGGTCGCCGTCCAGCACGGCGTCCACGTTGCCTGTCTGATGGTTCGTCCGATGGTCCTTGACCATCTGATACGGTTGAAGGACGTAGCTTCGTATCTGGTTGCCCCAGGCGATCTCGCCCTTGTCGCCGTAGAGCTTGGCCACCTCCGCGTCGCGTTTCTGCTCTTCGAGCATGTACAGCCGGGCCTTGAGCACCTTCATCGCCTGGGCCCGGTTCTTGTGCTGGCTGCGTTCATTCTGGCACTGTACAACGATCCCCGTGGGCAGGTGCGTAATCCGCACGGCGGAACTGACCTTATTGACATGCTGGCCCCCTGCCCCGCTGGCTCGGTAGCAATCGACACGGAGGTCCTCCTCGCGGATCTCAATATCAATATCCTCCTCGAACTCAGGGATGCAGTCCACCGCGGCAAAACTCGTGTGCCGCCGGTTCTGCGAATCAAACGGGCTGATGCGAACCAGCCGGTGCACCCCCACTTCGCATGACAGCTTGCCGAATGCAAAAGGTCCTATAACCCTGAGTGTTACAGATCGAAGACCCGCCTCCTCACCGGGCACGATATCCAGCTCCTCATATTTGAAGCCGCCGACATCGAAGTACCGCGTGTACATCCGCAGCAGCATACTGGCCCAGTCGCAGCTCTCCGTTCCGCCGGCGCCCGCGTGAATACTGAAAAAGCAGTTTCGCATATCCTCCCGCCGCGACAGCAGCCCTGCCATCTCAATCTGCTCGCACCGGCGCTCCAGCCTGGCGGCATCCTCGCCCAGTTGAACCAGTTCATCGGGCTCATCGACGGCCAGATCATAAAGCTCGACCAGATCGGCCACCTCGCGCGAGACCTCCTCGACCGGGTC
>DSDB01000351.1 GCA_011057845.1 Phycisphaerales bacterium
AATGCGTGCGCTGACGGCCGCGGTCACAGCGTAGCGATCGCCGCGCCGGCGCAGGGCTACGACCTTGACGGCCGCCGAGCCGATATCGACGCCGAGCAGGTGATTGGCGCCCAGTCCGATGTACTTTCTGAGGTCCACTGTCTGGTCCTTAGTTCGATGTAGGTCCGCGGGTCGGTGCGCAAAGGCGCAGCACCGGTGCGTACCCGGCGGTATCATCAGTCCATTCATCGGCTCAGGACAGGATGCGCATTAGTATCACTGGGGCGGCCGGAGGTGAAGAAGGCATATTCGCCGGCGCGTGGGCGGGTCCCGTAATATGGGCGGATGCGGCGGCCGGCAGGCGGTTTGCGAATCGGCGCCGGGGTGGTGATCAGGCACATGAAAAGAGGCGTGGACGTTTTGCCGCGACGCACGCTTTATCGGGCTCAAGAGGCGCAGGCGGGACGCGGCGCGGGGCGGGTGAGGCGATCCGGGAATACCGGGGAATCACTCGAATGAGGCAGCCTGGCCCTCGGACCAGCGGCTGACGACGAAGGTGACGGCGTCATCGTCGGTGTCGGCCTGCCGCAACGCCTTATCGTAATGGAAGTTGCCGCCGGCCTTGAATTCAAATCTGTCGGCGACTACCGCGCCATAGACGTCGGCCCCAGCGCGGAGGGTGACGGTTGCGTTTGGGCCCCATACGACGCCGGTCCAGTTGCCCTTGGCCCTGAGGTTGAGCGTCTGCGGACGTGAGCCGGTGGCGTAGATCTTTATCACGGTGGGGGCCTGGGGGGAGCCCTCGTGGGAGATGGAGCTGCTATTGTCCGATACGACGTTGCCGTCGACATAGAGGGTCAATGTTGAGCCGTTCTGGACGAGTATTTCGGCGGAGTTGCCGAGGTCGATGTTGCCGGTGACGTGCATGACGACGTCGCCTCCGCTGATCTGGAGGATTCCCGGCTTGCCGATGCCGGTGCTGGAGAGGCTGACGGAGGTGTAGCGGCCGCTGTCGGCGGGGGTGAGAGTCGTCGTGGCGCCTTTGACCGTGAGCGATCCAACGGAGGCCAGCGATGGGGCCGTGACTTGGGGCAGGGGGGTTAGTCCGGTGAAGAGTTTGTGGCCGACGGTGGCGCCGAGGTCCTTAATGACCGTGTCGATGCTGCCGCCCCGCGGGATGCCGATGTCGCCGTTGACGACAACTCCGTTATTGAGCACTATGCTCCCGGCGGCGTAGGCCTGTGTGGCAATCGAGGTCTTGAGATCGGTGTCGGAGGGGTCGGCGGAGTTGTACGCATCGACGAGTGTGCCGGCCTTGAGGGTCAGTTTGTTCCTGGTGAGGACGGCGTGCTCGAAAGCGGACATCAGTCTGAGGGTGGCGGTGACGCTGCGGTGGGCGCCGCCGGATTGGCCGAGCGATTGGACCGTATAGCCGCCGGTGCCGTCGAAGGCGACCTGGTAGCTGTAGGTGGCGTCGCAACCGAGCAGGGCGACGTCGTCGGCGGCCGGAAGGGTGTCGTTTGACCAAGACGCCTCCAGGAGCTTCTGGTTCATCTGGTAGAGGGCCATGGTCAGGCCGGCGTCGGCGGCGCAGCGGGCCGTGATGTCGGCAGCGGTTCGTATCGAGTAGATGCGGCTGTTGAAGCCGACGGCCAGTAATCCGACGCCGGTGGCCAGCAGTATGACGACGGCCGCGATGGCCAACGGCATGGCGAAGCCTGGTCTTGTGCCTCTGAGTCGAGTTGCCATTGACATATCCCCCGATAGTGTGACCGGCCGGGCGCTATTCATTGTGCGGCACGGCCGAGGTAGTTGTTGTGCTGGTGCGCGTTCCATCGTCCAGGGTGAGCGTCATTTGGGCTGAACCGCCGAGTTGCTGGAATCGGCAGGCCGATACGTTCGCGCAAACGGTCTGGGTGGCCAGCGCCAGCCTCGGATCGAGCGTGCCGTACTCGACCTTGAGTTCGTCGCCGGACGTATAGAGTCTGGCGTAGCAGTCCGGTTGGAGGGCGGCGTCGTCGGAGTAGTAATTCAGTTCGATCCATAGTCCGTTTACATCGATGTCGCCGCCGGTGGCGCTGGCGTTTCGCACGATGGCGTCGAATTTCCTGGCCGCCACGGCGCCGGCGGATGCGACCTCGCTGTTGACGCCGGCGTAAGCGGCGTTCCAACCGATCTGGTTCTGGGCAAGGACGGCGCCCAGGGCCAGCGTGACGATCATCACGATCAGAACCGTGACCATCAACTCCACGAGCGTGAAGCCTGGTCTGCGTGTCGATGTCTTGCGGTCTGCCGGCATTTTCGGACGGTGCCTAAAGGGTCTGCGCATAGGTTGTCAGTTTAAGGGACTTATCGGGATTACCGGAGGTGTAGGCGATGTCGCCGGAGTCTCTCTGGATCCAGCCGACCGTTGCGCTGAGCGCTCGGAGGCCGGATTCAACATCCATCCAGGCGAGTGTGACGACATAGCGGACGTTGCTCTGGTCCTCGTCGTTGAGGGTGACGGCGTAGGTCCCGAGGGTGGTGAATTCGTCGGGTGCGGCGGGCCCGTCGTCGGCGCCTACGATGGCGAAGTCGTCGGCGGCCAGGAGCAGCGGGTCGAAAGCGTCATTGCCGTAGGAGCCTCGCCAGCTCTCGCAGAGGACGAGGGCAATCCTGGCGGCGGCCATCTGGGCCTTGGCTTTGCGGGCATCGAGCGCGCAGTTGTATCGAAATGCGGAGGTTCCCACGATTGCGATCAGCAGGACGACCGCGGCGACCATGGTCTCGACCAGCGAGACGCCGCGGCGGTAACGATGATGTCTGCGGGCTAAGGACATGTTCCGTGCTCCTGTCTTGTGGTCCCGGTGGCCGGTGCGGCCGGATGGTCCTACGTAAACCATAACCCGGAATCGGCTCCGTGCAAATGAAAGGCGGGCCGGGCATTGCGGCGGTCGTTATTGGCTGCTGGAGCGTGCTTGTGGACGGGCGGAGCGTATTCGTCACAATCCCTGCACACGACGCCGGACGACCCGACGGGCCGCAAGCCAAAAAGCGGCCGTGTCCATTGGGGGGCATGGCCGCCTTTCTTGACGTCAAAAAATGTGCGCTGTCGGCTAACCGACACAAAGGCCGGTCATCGGCCGTCCAACCCCCCGCGCTATTGCGATAGCCGCAAGGCGGCTGTGCAGGCGGTTTAGTCCGTGGCGATGGTCCAGCTTCCGGTGGCGCTGAGCGTACCCGTTCCGCTGGGACCCTCGTCGTGCGAGGACGTGACGGTTACGACGCAGGTGGCGTCGTCGGCATCGACATCGGAGATCGTGTAGTCGCCCTGGTTGAAGTACGCGCCGTTGAGGTCGGAGCTGCTGAATCCCAGGGCCGTGTAGATGCTGTCGGT
>DSDB01000081.1 GCA_011057845.1 Phycisphaerales bacterium
GGGCGATTGTGGTATGCTTGCCTGTTGTGGAGGCCGATTGACGTCGGCCGGCCGGTTGACGGCGCGGATGATGGACGTTCGGGCGGGCCGGTTCCGAGGTGATGAAAGGCAGTAGAGAACGGATTCTGTGTCAGGAGCGAGCCATGAAGCGCGGCGGCTTGGAAAGACATGCGGGATATGCGGGCAGCGGTCTCAATCGAATCTGATGCGGCGGCCTTCGTGGGCCTTCGCTGGTTATCATTCATACCCCTCATGGTGCGCGCCGTGCGAGTGCGCGGGCGGACAGGAGAAGTGCAATTATGCTTAGAGTAACGATGCTGTTGATGGGGCTGGTCGTGCTGGCGGCGGCCGGGCAGTCGCAGGCGCTGACGGTGGTGGATTTCCACACGGACGCGGTCATTCAGGAAGGTGACGCCTATGACGTGGTGAATGTCTGGGACAATGCAAGGATTGTCATGACGGGGGGCATGGTGCGCGAGGTCCGGCTACATGATGGCAGCAGTTTGGATGTTTCAGGGGGAGATATAGGCGAGTATCTGTTTGTCGGCGACGCCAGCTACCTGAGGATGAGCGGGCCGGCGGAAAGCAGCCTCATAATAGCCTTTGCAGGAACAAGCGTCAGTGACATGTATGGGTGGGTCAAAGGGGCCAATCTAAGTGCTACCGGTGAGTCTAGGGTGAATGTATATGGGTACGGTTTTCAGGTGAGCACAAACTACGGCGCGGTGCTTCTTCACGGAATCTGGGAGAACGATGAGGCGTTTTCCATGTATCTACGAGGAGGAGAGCGTGACTACGCGAGGTTCGTGCTACATGAGATTCCTGAACCGGGGGTGCTTGGGTTGCTGGCGGTCGGCTGGGTAGTGTCGCGTTGGCGGCGCAATGCTGTACACGCATCCGGCAGATCCCACTGAATCGCAATGTTGGGGTATATGAAGAGCCTGCGAGAAGCGTAGTTGCGTAGGCTGGCGTGATGGTGGTCTCGGGCAGTTGTGGAATAGGAGGACTCGGTTATGTGCGCACGGAATACGATTGTGATTGTCGGCTTCCTACTTGGATGGAGCGCCGTGGGCGTTTCGATAGCATCGGCGGAAGCACCGTCGGGCGCTGCCGTCTATATAGGCAGTCCAAGTTGGTATGCCCAATTTGACGGAGCAGGGTACTGTGATTGGTGCCTTTGGGGAGAGTCGGACGGCCACGAGGTCGAAGACTACCATGAGATGTTGTCGGGCGAGTGGGGCGCTGCAATCTATTATGATGGCATTGAAAGCGCGCCGGCCGCCATGTGGCTCACGGATAAGTTCATCTGGCCAAATTGGGAGACGAACAGCGACTTCACGCTCGTTAGTGCGAGTTCATGGGACAATCCAAGTAATCCTGTCACGCCGAATACAGATGCGGAAGACCGGTATCACAATCCCGTCACGGCTTGCGATACGGGGCAGTCAGTGATCAGTAATTCGGATATCGAGATAACGATCGACTACGAAGTCGTGGATCTGGGCAATGACAACTCGCCGTTGGGATTGAGGACCTTCGCGAACGGTTGGGGATATGCCCGAAGCGATCGCTACGTATTGCTGCAGACGTACACAATCACCAACATTAGTGGGAACAATATTACCGGAATCGAGTTCTACCAGATGCTGCATGGGCATCCGGCGAACGAGTATGCTGCAACGGTTTTCTCCGTGTACGAAAGTATAGAGTATGTAGACCCCTTGGAGGAGTACACACCGTACAATGGGGCACATTCAGTTGGGACTTTTCGGTACGCTATTACCCAGTGGAATGATCCCGACCATGATGATGCGACTGCGGACCACGCGGACTGGATTGGATTCGGTTCCACGGTGGAGCCCGACGTTGTCGAGAACGGATACTATGAGGGCGGGCACAACTATAATGAGAATAACCGACCCGACAGCGGGACGCATGACAGCGTCGAGGACCGGTTGCTGAACGGGCATCCTTACAGTTTCGGGGAGGTTGCGGGAGCGATGGGCTGGCATCTGGGGACACTGGCGCCGCAGGCGTCGGTCTCCTTGACACTGGCACTGATGTTCGGCGCAGACTTCCAGGAGATGAAGGCGCCTTGCCAGCCGCCGGTGGCCGTGGCCCACTGGAAGTTCGACGAAGGCACGGGCACGGTGGTGGCGGACTCCGTGGGGAGCAACGATGGAACACTGGTGGGCGGCCCGGAGTGGGTGGATGGCTGGACAGGCGTGGCGGGGGATTATGCGCTGGAGTTTGATGGGAGCAATCATGTGGCCCTGTCCTATCCGATCAACGTGCTGACGGGGGACAGCGTTACGGTCTCGGCGTGGGTGCAGGCTGGTGTGTCGCCCAACCGATATGCTCCCATTCTGGCCCAATGGACGCAGGATCCACCGGGCATAAACCGAGGGTACTACCTCTGTCTCGACAATGGGAAACCTACATTCTACTTGGATGACACCGGTGCTATGGCGGCAGATCCCCTCGGTGAAGGCGAGTGGCATTTTCTCATGGGGACCAACAACGGGACGTCCTTAACCATATATGTGGATGGAGTTGAGGCGGCCAGTGTGGCGACTCCATCGCATCCGCCCACTTTCGTTGATGCGTATATTGGCAGTGACGGGCCCTGGGAATATAGTTGGCGGTTTTACGGGACCATTGATGATGTTTGGGTTTATGGCTGTCCGTTGACACCGGACGATGACTGCTTCCCGACATGCCATCCGGACTACGGCGAGTGGGCGCACGTGGGCGAGCCGGAGTGTTGGTGCTTTGAGAGCCAGTGTCATGGTGATGCGGACGGGCAGGTGGAGGGCGGGCCTATTACCGGCTATAAGAGGGTTTTCATCAATGATCTGGATATTCTGCTTGCGGCATATAACGTGAAGGAGCCACCTGATGGACCGGGTATCGCCAGCATTGAGAATGGGATATGCGCGGACTTTGCGCACGATGTTGAAGGCAGCCCGATCACCGGGTACAAGCGGGTTTTCATCAATGACCTAAATATCCTTGTGGCGAACTGGAATATCCTGGAGCCACCGCACGGGCCGGGGATACCGGCGGACTGCCTCAGTTGCGGGGGTGGGGAATCGTTGATGGCGGGTGGGGAGCGTTCGGAAGCGGCGTTGGAGCAAGGCGTTGATTTCGAGGCGATGATGGCGTTCCTGGAGGGGCTGTGGCTGGATGAGGAGGCGCTGAAGGGGCTGGATGAGGACGCGCTGCTGAAGGTGATGGAATCGGTGGCGGAGGCGATGGAGGGGCTGTAACCGGCACAGCGCTGTATTGTGGCAATATGGACGGGGCCCGCGCTTTGCGGGCCCCGCTTGCTTTGTGGGGGAA
>DSDB01000263.1 GCA_011057845.1 Phycisphaerales bacterium
GAGGGACGACGGACGCGTCCGTCGTCCCTCATCCCTCGTCCATCGGGGCGGGTTGGCAGTGGGACGACCGAATCGGGGCCTGGCGGTGCGAGGCGATGGCGTATGGCCGTGTGGTCGAGGTGTTGCGGGGGCGGTTTGGGGCGGCGATGCGGGATGAGGTTCCGACGCCGCAGCGCGTGGCCTGGCCCAGCGTGAACCTGCCGGCGCTACGGGCCGAACAGGTCGCAGCCCTTGACGCATGGGAGCAGGCCGGGCGGCGGGGGCAGGTTATTATGCCGACCGGCACGGGAAAGACGGAGGTGGCGCTGGCGGCGATGCAGCGGACGGGTGTGGCGACCCTGGTGGTGGCCCCCGTGCGGGACCTGATGTACCAGTGGCACCGGCGGATTCTGCGGTCGCTGGGCTGCGACGCCGGAATCGTCGGCGACAACCTGTTCGACATCAAGGCCGTAACCGTAACGACCTACGATAGCGCCTATATTCACATGGGGCGGATGGGGGCCGGGTTCGGGCTGCTGATCTTCGACGAGGAGCACCATCTGCCGAGCCGCTGTCGGCGCGAGGCCGCCATCCTGAGCACGGCGACAATGCGGCTGGGTCTGACGGCCACGCCGGAGCGGGCCGACGGCCTGCACAAGGACCTGGACTATCTGCTCGGGCCGGTCGTGTATCGGATGCCGTTCAAGCAGGCGCGGGGCTCAACACTGGCGGACTTCGAGGTGGTGCGAATCCCAGTGGCGCTGAACGACCCCGAGCAGGCTACTTACGACCAGTGCAGTCGTGTGATTCGGCACTTCATCGCACAACGCCGCAAGGACCAACCCGGCTACACTTGGCAGGACCTGTGCGCCGAGTCCGGCCGGGACCCGCAGGCCCGGCATGCCCAGAAGGCTTACTACCTGAAGCGATCCATCGAGGACCGGGCCGCCGAGAAGCTGCGGGTGCTGGAGGACATTTTCCGACTGCACTATGGCCAGCCGACGCTCGTCTTCGCCGGCTCGAACGCGATGGCGATTGACGTATCGCGGCGATTCCTGCTGCCGACGATCCTCTCGCATACGCGCAAGCGCGAGCGGCTGGCGGTCCTGGAGGGGTTTGCCGAGGGGCGGTTGCCGGTGCTGGTGGCCAACCGTGTGCTCGACGAGGGGGTGGACGTGCCGGAGGCCAAGGTGGCGGTGGTTATCGGTGGACTGGGCTCGACGCGCCAGGCCAAGCAGCGGCTGGGGCGGGTGCTGCGCAAGAGCGGCAACGTGCGTGCGGTCCTGTACGAGGTCGTCTGCGAGGATACAAAGGAGGTTCATCGCAGCCGCAAGAGGCGCAGAAGCGATGCTTACGAGCGAACACGCCATCGTCGAGTTTAGGGCGGGCCGGGCGGTCGTAGACTGCCTGACGCGCAAGACGCACGGCCACTACACGGGCTACGCCGAGCGGATGCTGGCGGTCTATCGACAGGGCATCGGCCGCGAGCGGCGGTGGTTGCACCAACGGGTCGAGGAGGTATTCACCGATGAGCCCGATTGTCCGGCCAGGCGGGTGCAGGCGTTCTGCAAGCTGCTGGACGATGCGGCCGTCTTTGCGGCCGATGCGGGCGGCGAGGCGGCCAGACTGCGGGTGAACGTCTTCTCGCGGGCGGCGGCGATGCACCCGCTGGTGGAGCAGCCGGATCGCCTGTTTGAGAACGATCCGGCACGGGTCAAGGCCCTGATAGCCGCCGAATACGGCGTGGATTGGAATGACATCGACCGGCGGCTGTATGCGGACGTGATGAGTTTCCAGCCGTTGGAGGCCTTTGCCGACGACCTCGATGCCGGGGCGTTTCTATCCCACTACAACGTCGCCCAGCTTCAGGCATGCCTGTACAGGGCCCAGAGCATGAGCATCACCGCGACCGGCGACCTCAAGACGATCCTGCGGTACGCCAAGCTCGCGCGGCTCATGCACGAGATCGTGCGCCTGGGTCCGTCGCGGTATCGTATCGAGTTGTCGGGTCCGGCGTCGGTGTTGCGTGAGACTCGGCGGTACGGGGTGAATCTGGCGAGGTTCCTGCCGGCGCTGCTGGCGTGCAAGGGTTGGCGGATGACGGCGGTTCTGCGGACGCCCTGGGATGCCACGGCCGTGCTGACGGTCTCGGATACGGACGGCTACAGCAGCCATCTGGCCGACCCGCGCCCCTTCGATTCGAGTCTGGAAGAGGCCTTCGCGGAGAAGTTCGGAGCGATGCGGGAAGGCTGGCGGATGATTCGGGAAGGCGATATTCTACACGAGCACCAGACGACCTTCGTTCCGGATTTCACGTTTCGCCACGAAGATGGAACCGAGGTATTCCTCGAGATCGTGGGTTTCTGGACGCCGGAGTATCTGGCGAAGCGGCGGGAGATCCTGGGCCGCTTCCGCCGGCGGCGGATCCTCCTGGCGGTGCCACAGCGGTCGCTTCGGGAAGGGGTCGTACCGGGTGAGAACGTCGTCGTCTTCAAGACGAGCCTGACAATAAAGCCTGTCCTGGCGGCCCTGGAAGCGGTGCGTCTCGGACCTCGCGTGCCGGAGCCGTGAAGTGCGCGGGGAACACGGGCGAGATGCCCGTGCCATGTGGGTCCGCCCATGCCGCGGGAGCGTACCGGGCGGCGTGAGGATTTCTTTTCCCAGTAGCACAGTAGGGGTTGTGCGAAGCTACAGCCGGCGATAGGATAGTACCGACGAACGCAAGCGGCTCGGCCTGCTGACGCCGTGGTGGTAGTCGGTGCGAGTCGCTGGGTGGGGTCTATGGAAAGGAGACGTCTTATGAAGGGTGCAAGGTTGTTGAGTGCGATGACGCTGCTTGGCGTACTGTTGGTATCGACCGGGGTGGCGCGGGATTGGCCGCAGTGGCGAGGGGCCGATCGGGATGGCAAGGCGGTGGATTTCAAGGCCCCGGCGTCGTGGCCCGAGCAGTTGCAGCAGGCGTGGCGGACGACCGTCGGGTCGGGTGATTCAACGCCGGCGCTGGTCGGCGACCGGCTCTATGTGTTCACACGGCAGGGTGATGAGGAGACGACGCTGTGCCTGAATGCCGCCACGGGCGAGATTGTCTGGACGGACAAGTACGCCGCCAAGGCGGTGACCGGGGCCGCCGGCCGCCATCCGGGGCCGCGAAGCTCGCCGGCCGTGGCCGAGGGCAAGGTTGTGACCCTTGGGGTCGGGGGCGTTGTTTCGTGCCTGGATGCGGCCGACGGCAAGATGGTCTGGCGAAAGGACCCCTTTGAGGGCGCTGTGCCGAGGTTCTTCACATCCATGTCGCCGATTGTGGTCGATGGTATGGCGATCGTGCATGCGGGAACGGCCGGCAAGGGGGCGATCCTGGCGTA
>DSDB01000420.1 GCA_011057845.1 Phycisphaerales bacterium
AAGGAGTAGATGAGATAGCCCGTGAACTTCATCCGCTCGGCCATTCCGCCGGCCACGATGGTCGCGGCCGCCCCGCAGAATGCCGCCTGAAACAGCCAGAACGCGAATAAGGGCAACCCACTGGCCTCGTCGCCGATTCCCATCAGCAGCCAGCCCTTGGTCCCGACGAAGCCGTTGCCGTTGCCAAACATCAGCCCGTACCCGACCAGAAAGAACCCCAGCGACGCCATGCAGAAGTCGAGGAAGTTCTTCGTCAGGATGTTGCAGGTGTTCTTGGCCCGGATGAAGCCGGCCTCGACCATGCCGAACCCGGCCTGCATGAAGAACACGAGAAACGCTCCCAGCAGCACCCAGACGGTATTAAGGCCGACCTGAAGGTCCGCCACGCCGATCGCCGACTCATCGGCCACGGCCGGGCTGCAGAGCCCGAGCGCCACAACGGCCGTGGACGCAATCCTGGAGTTCAGTCGTACACCCTTTGCACGTCGCATGGTCCCTGGCATCTCCTTTCGAACTAGGACAATCACGTCTGTACGTCGCGGGCCGCGGCATACGCCGCATACATCGCCCGCGTTATGGATGTACCTAGTCGCAACCTGTGTGCCAGGAGCACCCGCCCAAGATGAAATGGTCGCAAGTGCCTGTAATTAAAGAACTTAGTGGAGCTATGTCATCCGTGCGGCCTCCAATTATATTCTACATTTTCGTATCGTCATCTCTAATCGAATACAATTATGTAGAAACATAGGCACAGCGCGCAGACAAACGCCTACCACAACCGGACATACTGCCCGGACAGGTTGATGAACGCTCAGAACATGCCCCCCGGCCGGCTACTCCAACGGCTCTATATAGATGTTACGGAACTCGATAGGGCTGCCCTCGCTCTGCAGGCAGATCCAGCCGCGACGGTCGGAGGCCTTGACGCCCTCATTCTGAGGCACCTCGTTGACATACACGCGGATCTCATCGCCGCGGCAATGAATGTCATAGCTGTTCCACTGGCCCGCGGGCTTCTCGCTCGACGCCTGCTTCTTGGGTATGGAGATAAACATCTTGCCCGGATCACCGTATTCCTTGCCGTCCACGGTAATGCCCGTATACCGAATCAGCACGAAATCGCCGGCGCTGCCGCTCTTGAGCTGGGCCTCGATACAGCGGGGCCAGACCTGGTCCTGTCCGCCGGCGTGCAGCAGGACGCCACTGTTGGTCGGCTCGGCGGGCCAGCGCCACTCGAGGTGCAGCTTGTAGTCGCGGTACGCCTTCGTTGTCCGCATGTATCCGTTGGGCTTGCCCACGCAATGCACCACGCCGTCCTTGACGCTCCAGATGTCGTCGACGTTGACATTGGGATCGTCCACGTGCAGCTTCCAGCCCGTGAAATCCCGCCCGTTGAAGAGCACCGTTCTGGACTTGGGCGAGGTCGCCATCTGCTCCTCGCAGCCCGCGAACATCGATACCACCATAACGGCCGTTGCCATCGGCCACACTTTCGCCACAATCCGTCTCATCGTCCGGTCTCCAAGTAGTGCATTCTCAGGCATCCTGTTTGCATGCGTGGGCCGGCAACAGTTCGCCGGCCCACCATGCCCCGCCAGATTACCAGATCGTCCGACCGCCCGCAAACGCTTATCCTGTGTCAGGCCAGGGCGCAGGGCCTGCTTCGGCATTGTCCGGCACGTCGTAATCGGCTATGCTGGGCCGCCATGCTGTAAGATTCCCATTTGGAGTGCGCCCATGCACACACACGGATCGATAACCAGAGCTGTTCTGGCCTCGCTGCTGCTGTCCTCGGCCGCCTTTGCCGGCACATGGCCCCGGTTCCGCGGCCCCAATGGCCAGGGTATCAGTGACGCCAGGACCCTCCCCATCCAATGGACGGACGAAGACTATGCCTGGAAGATCGATCTGCCCGGAACCGGGCCTTCCTCGCCCGTCTGGCTGGACAACCGCCTGTACTGCATCACCCGCGAAGGCCGCTGTGTCGTCCTTCAAGCCGGCCGAAACTACAGCCTGCTGGCCGTTAACGACCTGGGGGAACCCTCCGACGCCACGCCGGCCGTCGCCGACGAGCGTATGTACCTGCGGACCTCCTCCAGACTTATGTGTCTGACCGCCAAGAGACAGTGAATGCCGACGATACACCCCCTTTGAGGCAAGACCTGCCGTAACAATACTGAAAACGCGGGCTTGCCTCGGAGACCGTCGCATCAGCCCCCCTACCCATCGTGGCAAATACCTGGAAAACCCCACTCACAGCCACCGCATGTCCAGCCTAATTCTGATTTCTGTTCGGATTTTTCCACCAGGTTGGCTGGGATTCATCAGGAAATTGAGGGGGTTCGACCGCCAAGGGGTCTGATGCCGAATTGAGTAGATCATCATTAAGTCCTTGTATTGCAACAACTTATGAAACATTCATTGGCCGGATCAACCCGCGACGTCATGGGAAATGAGGCAGCTCGTCCGCAAGCTGACTTTTTTTTTGCAGAGGGCCCATTTTAACATGGTTTTTGCTTGACTTGCCCGCCACAGGCCTGTAATATCATAGGTGTCGTGTTCGTAAGAATGCGTACTATACTGTGTGCCTCTGTTGTTTCATCAGACGGAGGAGGCTCTCAGAAAAATGAAATTGTGTATTACGCAGTGGGCGTAGGCGTTCTGCGCCCTGACTGATTGTGTCTGTACAGCAACTTGCTCTGTGCAGCGCGGTTTATCACTTACACTTTGTTGTAAGGGAGGAGTTTATGATGAAACGAGTAGTTGTGGCAATCGGGACAATCGGATTGATCGTCGCGTGCTCCACGGTTCAGGCATTGCCCGTGAACTCGTCGGAGGCAATCACGGCCGTGGCGGATCGGCTGGTGGCTATGCAGAATCCGGGGGGCACATGGACCGGCGAAGAGCCCTTTACCGGCTCGATCGTGGCGGGCCTTGTTCAGGCGTCGCAGAACATATCTGGGCCTCTTTCCACGCAGTACTTGGATGCCGCCAAGCTCGGGGGCGATTACATCGTGCTCAACCACGGCAGCAACCTCTACGGGGATGAGGCCTACGCCCTGGCCAGACTGACGGAAGCCGGCGCCGGTGCGCAGTACGGGCAGGCCGCCAAGGACTTCTACAACAGTCTGGACACCTACGGCTACATCCGCGGCTTCCGGGGCACCGACGCCTCGAATGCGGTGTTCTATGTGGCCCAGCACGCGGTGGCGGCTTACAAGGTCGGCGCCGATGATGCGGCGGTCTGGCGTGATGCCCTCGTGTCGTTCCTGGCCCGTGTCGGCGATGATGCCGCGTTCTACCCGGTGCAGAGCCTCGGCGCGGCAACGTGGGCGTTG
>DSDB01000190.1 GCA_011057845.1 Phycisphaerales bacterium
CTGTGTCTGACCTCGCACTCCGGCGGCGTGCTGTGTACGGCGCAGTTTGACAATGTCTCGACGGCCGGGGCCGTAGGCGGCGACCTCAAGGACAAGATGCTCGGGGTCAACGCCTCGCTCTGGACCCGGATCAATTTCACCGTCGAGGACCCCGGTTTCTACGACAGCCTTACTCTGCGCATGAAATACGAGGACGGCTTCATTGCCTATCTCAACGGCGTGAAAGTCGCCTCCCGAAACGCCCCTACGACCCCTCTATGGAATTCCACCGCGCTTTCCAACAGGCCCATCGCGGATTCGACCGTCTTCGAAGACATCAATCTGCTGGCGTACAAAGGGCTGCTGAACCCGGCGCCGGCCAAGAACGTCCTGGCCATCCACGCCCTCAACGACGCCGCCTCCAACGACGAGTTCTTCCTGCTGCCCGAGCTGACCGTTGCCAGCAACCAGGTTGTGCCGCAGTACTTCCCCGTCCCCACGCCCGGGACCTACAATTCCGCCGGTGTCCAGGACATGGTCGCGAAGGTCTGGGTCAGCCACGACCGTGGGTTCTACTCCAGCGGCTTCCAGGCGACGCTCACCTGCGCCACCAGCGGCGTGACGATTCGCTACACCACCGACGGCTCGACCCCGACGATCACCAACGGCACGGTCTACACGGCGCCGCTGTCGATCAGCCAGACGACAACGCTCCGCGCGATCGCCACCAGGCCCGGCTGGTTCGACTCGCCGGTCGAGACGCGGACGTATCTGTTCCTCAACGACGTCAAGACCCAGTCTCCGACCGGCCAGGCCCCCGGGCCCGGCTGGCCCACCGGCACCGTCAACGGCCAGACGATCAATTACGGAATGGACCCCGACATCGTCAACAGCCCGACCTACTCCGGCCAGATCATTACCGCGCTGCAGCAGATACCGTCGATTTCCATCGTGACCGACCTCAAGCACCTGTTTGACCCGGGTTCCGGCATCTATGTGAACGCTTACAGTGACGGGCGGGCATGGGAGCGCCCGGCCTCGATCGAACTGCTCAATCCCGACGGCAGCCAGGGCTTTCAGATTGACGCCGGCCTTCGCATCCGGGGTGGGTACAGCCGCAGCGGCGGCAACCCCAAGCACGCCTTCAGGTTCTTCTTCCGCAGCGAGTACGGCAAGTCCAAACTCGAGTATCCCCTCTTCGGCGATGAGGGCGCGACGGAATTCAAAAAGATGGACCTTCGCACCAGCCAGAACTATTCCTGGTCCTTTGACGGCAGCAATCAGAATACCTTCATCCGCGAAGTCTGGTCCCGCGACACCGAACGTGAGATGGGCCAGCCCACCACCCGCAGCCGCTACTATCACCTGTACATCAACGGCCAGTACTGGGGCCTCTACCAGACGCAGGAGCGGGCCGAGGCCGACTGGGCCGAAACCTACCTCGGCGGCGACAGCGGTGACTACGACACCATCAAGATCGAGACGAACCATCGACAGATGACACCGACCGACGGGGATATGGAGATGTTCACCCGCTTCCACGGCATCGCCGTCCAGGGTTTCCTGGGCACGGGCAATTATTGGAAGCTCCAGGGGCTCAATCCCGACGGCACGCAAAACCCCGCCTTCGAGAAACATCTCGACGTCGACAACGTCATCGACGAGATGATCATCGAATACTACACAGGCGACCGCGACGGGCCGGGTTCTCGTTACGGGAACGTCCCCAATAACACCAAGGCCATCGGCAACCGCGTCGAACCCGACGGCTGGGTCTGGCCGCAGCACGACTCCGAGCATTCTCTCGGTACGGGGGAGAACGACTTGGTCAATCCGTTGACCACCGCCGGGGCGCAGTTGCAGTACTTCAACCACCAGTGGCTGCACGAGCAGATGACCGCGGACGTCGATTATCGGATGCGCTTCGCCGACCGGGTCCAGAAGCATCTGTTTAACGGCGGTCTGCTGACGGCCGAGAAGGGCGTGGCCCGCGTCAATAATCGCGCCTCCCAGATTGACATGGCCATCATCGCCGAGTCCGCCCGCTGGGGCGACTCCAAGCGCGAACCGCCGTACACCAAAGTCGACTGGGAGAACGCCGTCAACGGCATCCGGAGTTTCATCATCACGCGTATTCCCACGCTCCTGAGCCAGTTCCGCGGCCGCAACTGGTTCCCGGCCATTGACGCACCCACGCTGAATGTCCAGAGCGGCCTGGTGTCCCCGGGCGCCCTGCTGATTATCAGCGGAAGCGCCGGAACCACCTACTACACGACCGACGGCACGGACCCGCGGGTCCCGGCCGCCCAATCGACCGGCGGCGCCGCGGTCACGCTCATCGCCGAGAACGCCGTTAAGCGTTTCCACATCCCCACGGGCGAAGTCGCCTCCAGCACCGGCAGCATCCTGGCCGAATACTGGTACGGCATCGGCGGCACCGCGATCAGCGACCTTACGTCCAATCCTCGCTATCCGGACAGCCCCGACCAGCGTTCCTATCTGACGACGTTCGAGATACCCGTCGATGCGGCCGACACGTACGGAACGCGCGTTCGCGGCTGGCTCCATCCGCCGACCACGGCCACCTATACCTTCTGGATCGCCACGGACGATAACGGCGAACTGTGGCTCAGCAGCGACGAGAGCCCCGCCAACGTCACCCGCATCTGCCGCGTTGACACGTGGACGCCGTCGCGCAGTTGGGACAGCTACACCAGCCAGCGGTCCGCCGGCATCAATCTCGTCGCCGGACGCAAGTACTATATCGAGGCTTTCATGAAGGAGCACGGCGGCGGCGACAACCTCTCCGTTGCCTGGCGGGGCGGGCCCATCTCGACGCGCCAGATCATTGCCGGCCAGTACCTGTCGCCGGCGGGTATCGGCTGGATCGCCAGTGACTACGACGACGGGGCCTGGGGCTTGGGTCTGGGCGGCGTCGGCTATGAGACCGAGACCGGCTACGAACCCTACTTCAACATCGACGTCCGCGACGCCATGTACAACAAAAACAGCACCTGCTACATCCGTATTCCGTTCAGCGTCGCCAATACCGAATTGTCCAGCCTCAAGCTGCGCGTCCGCTACGACGATGGTTTCATAGCGTATCTCAACGGCCGCGAGGTCAAGCGTGTCAACTTCGATGCCGCCGCGACGCCCGCGTGGAACTCCGCCGCCAATGCCTCGCACGACGATGCCGCGGCCGTGCAGTTCGAGGAGTTCGACATTACCGAACACATTTCGACGCTGCGGACCGGGTCCAATCTCCTGGCCATCCAGGGCTTGAACGTGTCGGCCGGCAGCACCGATTTCCTGATCTCCGTCGAACTCAAGGGCACGGAATTGAGCCAGGGCGACATTCA
>DSDB01000482.1 GCA_011057845.1 Phycisphaerales bacterium
ACGTAGCAGAGGATGGGGGCGTCGGGGCTGTCTGATTCACGCAGCGGTATGATCATCGAGTTGTTGTCAGGCTTCTCCCGCAGACCGTAGAATAGAGGGTGCGCGTTCTCGGACGGGGGCGTCTTTGTCAGCGAGGTGCCGCTGGTTCGGTAGATGGGGATGAGGTTGTCGGTCTTTCGATCGGGCCCAACGGCGTAAAAGGCGATGGACGATGGATGAGGGAGGGACGAGCGGAGTCCTTCGGCGAGCATGAGGGTGGTTTGGTTGTCGGGAGTTTGGACCTTGTAGACGGGCTGGGGGAGGGTCAGGCGGGGGTCGGCCAGGTCCAGGCTGTACATGATCTGGTTGTAGTCATAGCGGGCCGTGGCGTTTTCGGGGGTGCCGCTGAAGGTGTGGGTGTAGGTGCCTTCGAGGAAGATGGTGCGGCCGCCGTCTTTGTCGAACTCGCCGTGGTGCGCGGGGTTGTAGAAGGAGTACTTGTCGTGGGTTATGATCCGCCGGGCGTAGGTGAACGGGCCCACCGGCGTGTCGGCCTCGGCGTACCAGGTCTCGCCGAGCATGGAGGGCTTGCCATAGACCTGGCAGACGATGGCGATCCAGCGCTTGCGATACGGGTTGTAGTTGACGGTGCCGTTGTGCGAAACGACCTTGTCGCCGGTCTCGATGTCGTAGAGGTGGATGTCCTTGGTTTGCCCCTTGAGGGCGTCTATCACGGCCTGTTTGCCTCCCAGGGCCTTGGCGAGGTCGGCGTAGGAGATCCAGGTGCTCTTGTGCTCTTGTGCTCTTATGCTCTGCTGCATCGGGTCGGTGAAGACCTCGTAGCGGTTGGGGTCGGTGGCGTGGTCGTAGTCGGCACGGACGCGGAGTCTCGGGGCCGCGGGGGCCGGGGCGCTGAAGTAGTAGTACCGTTGGCCCGACACGTCCACGGGAAAGGCGTGGGCGGTGTTGGAGAAGGGCAGCAGGTCCTTGCCGCCGCGGACGACCGGCTCGAATCGCTCGCTATCGTCGTTCCAGACCATCAGGCCGCGTTCGAGGACGACATCGAGGGTCTTGAGGCGGGCGAAACCGGCGACCATGCGTGTGCGGCCGGTGCTGTCCGGGACGGTCATAAAGCCATCGAGCCAGACCAGGCCGCCTTCTTTAAGGGGCGCGACCGGCCTGCTGAAGCCCGTCTCATCGATGAAATACTCCAGATCGACGCCGACGGCGGGGTCCAGGCCGCCCTTGGAGGGCAGTTGCGAGACGGCCCCGCTCATGGCGAAATGGCCCAGCGGGTACGAGGGCCGGGCCGTATCGCCCCAGAACCAGTAGAGCCTGCCCCCGTAGACGACGGTGAAGACGGAGTCCTGGCCCATGACCAGGCCGTTGATGACGGGGTTTTTCAGGGGCGTGGGCGTGCCGGTGAGGATGCTGTCGCGGTAGATGCCCTGGCCGGTGATGCGGTAGAGCCGGTGGGCGATGTTGGTGCGTTTGATTTCGATGACGGCCGAGCCGCCCGGCTCGACCAGCAGGGCCTTGCCCACGGAGCCGAAGCCGTCCTTGGGGTATTCGTAGCCGTGGCTGAAGACCGTGAAGAAGACCCGCTGGCCCATCAGGCCGGGCTCGTTGACGGCGACGATGCCGTTGCTGTCGGTCCAGTAGCGGATGGAGTTGGTGGTCCGAAGCTCCACCAGCGGCACGCCGCGTTTGGTCTGGGAATCGACGACGGTGATCTTGAAATAGTCGCCCGGTGCGGCTGAGGCGATGGGAGAACCGATGGACATGAAGACCGATAGAAAGAGCAGACCGATCGAGAGCAATGACATTCGTTGCATCTGAGTGAGTCCTTTTCGTATACATGAGTACAGAGTGCGTTTTTCGCTTTGCGGGCAACCAGCAGCGGAAAGCCCGACAGGAGTGTACGGTAACAACCGACGCGGCGATGTTCAATGGCCTACCGGATGGCAAGCAATTTGAAAGGGTCTGGTACATGCCACAGGGCTGACAAGGACACTGTGGTTGGGGACCGGTTTTGAGTTTTGAATTGTGGTTTTGGGTTTACACTTTTGAGTTCACAGTTTTCTGTGGCGTTCAGCCGCCTACCGTCCCTTGTCCGTCGTCCATTGTATTTGACGGCGCAGGAGCCGGGGGATTGCCTTTGCCGCGAGAGCGTTCTATAATCTGCGGCAGCGTCGGGGCTTTCGACGGGTCGGCCGTGGCGCTGCGTGGTCCAGAAGCGGTTTCGGGGCCGGTGCGGCATGGGCTGGAAGCCCATGCTACGGTTGGATGGGGGCAGGCCCGGTGTTGGTATTGGAATGCAGGTGCGTATTGATGGAGGTGCACAATGGCTATTGATGGGATGGATCGGCGCGGTTTCATGGTTCAGGCGGGGTCGTTTGGTGCGGCGGCGTTTCTGGCGGCCGTGGCGCGGGGCGAGCAAGCGGGCAGGACGCCCGGCCAGCGCGGCGGCGGCCAGCGTGAACGCGGGCAGGGTCGGGGGGCGCCCGGCAGCACGCCCAATGCCCGGCGGCTGGGATGGACAATCTCATGCCAGATGTACACCTTCCGCGACCGCAGCTTCTATGAGACGCTGCCCGTGCTGGAGACGCTGGGGATTCGGGCGGTGGAGCCGGCGTTCTTCCTGCCGTTGAGCAAGGAAAAGCCCGACCTCAAGACCAGCGAGGAGCTGTCGGCCGAGATGCGGGCCGAGATGAAGCAGCGCCTGGCCGACCACGGTATCCGGATGCTCAGTTATTATGCGCCCATCGGCGGCGATGCGGCCGTGTATCGCAAGATATTCGATTTCTCCAAGGAAATGGGCGTGCGGGTCATCGTGGCCGAGCCCCCCGCCGAGGCCTTTGACAAGATCGAACCCCTGTGCCAGGAGTACGAGATCGACCTGGCGATCCACAACCATCCGAAGGGGCCGAATTCGATGTACTGGAACCCCGACAACGTGCTGGCCGTCTGCAAGGACCGCGGGCCGCGGATCGGGGCCTGCGCCGATACGGGCCACTACGTCCGTTCGGCCCTGGATCCGGTCGAGAGCCTCAAGAAGCTCAAGGGCCGCATCATCGCCATGCACCTCAAGGACGTCATCGAGGTCGGCAAGCCCGAGGCGCGGGATGTGCCGCTGGGTACGGGCAAGGCCAACTACAAGGCGGTGCTCGATGAGCTGCGCGAGCAGCAATGGCGCGGCATCGCCACGATTGAGTACGAGCACCTGTCGGACAAGCTGGTCGAGGAAGTGGGCCAGTGCGTGAAATTCGTCGAGGACTACGCCACGTCGGTCCGGCCGCAAGGCAGACGTTTGGAACGCTGAGCGGGTCAAATACGAAGCGCGAAATCCGAA
>DSDB01000695.1 GCA_011057845.1 Phycisphaerales bacterium
AGACCCGCATCTCGGCGAGCTGGCGGTCGAGGATGATCTCGCTGTTGCCGGTGCCCTTGAATTCCTCGAAGATCAGCTGGTCCATCCGCGAGCCGGTATCGACCAGGCAGGTGGCCACGATAGTGACGGAGCCGCCGCCCTCGACGTTCCGCGCCAGGCCGAAGAGCCGGCGCGGGACCTCCAAGATGCCCGCCTCCAGTCCGCCGCTCATGGTCGGTCCTCGTCCCTCCCCTCGTCGCCGCCTTCGATTGTTGAACGCCCGGCCGACGCGGGTGAGGCTGTCGATCAGCAGTACGATTTCACGGCCGCACTCCAGTTCGCTCTGAACGTGCGCCAGCATGAGTTCGGCCAGATCGCAATGCTCGTCGGCGGTGTGGTCGCTGGTGCTGGCCACGATCTCGGCGCCTTCGGTGGCGCGGCGGAATTGCGTGACCTCTTCAGGGCGCTCGTCGATGAGCAGGACAATCACCCGGCTATCGGGCGAACAGCACCGCACGCCGGTTACGATATGCTCCAGCAGCACGGTCTTGCCGGCCTTCGGCGGCGAGACGATCAACTGGCGTGAGCCCTTGCCGATGGGGGCGATAAGGTCCACGATCCGCATATCCTCGAGCCCGCAGGCGCCCAGGTCAAACCGCTCCAGGGGGTCGACGGCCACGAGGTCCGAGTAGTTCGGACGTCTGGCGAACGCCTCCGGGGTCATGCCCCCGACGGTGTCAATCTGTGTTACCCGTATTCGGCCTTTCTTGCGTTCGATATGGCCGGTGATCGCGGCCCCCTCGCCGAGCCGATACCGCCGCGCCATATCGGGATGCACCGTGATCTCCGACGAACCCGGTTGATAGGACCGGTCCGGCGTCCGGACCACGAACTGGTCCTTCGCCAAACACTTGATGATGCCTGTAATCGTATTATTATTATCCGTCATCAGATTCTTCCCGGGCAATCCAGCGCAAAGACGACTCCACCGAATCCCCTAATTGTAACGCTCCCGGCCAATAATGCAACCGGCGAACCTCAGCTTCTTGGCGCCATATCCAGACCGTTGCGGCCCTTCGCCCGTCTCGAAGGGACCGTCGTGGGGAACCACCATGACCGGCCGGTGGCGCGGACCCGGTGGCGCATATAGTCTTACCTTCGCTCTATTCTACAGCACGCAACCCGCTCATGCAAGTCCTTATGCCCGATAATCCCCTGTGATTTACCCCTCTTGTGCAAAGACAGCCCGGCCACACACAGTTATCCCGGCGAACCGGGGCGGTGCGGGCCTATTTTTTCGGTATGTCGTGGGTGCGTTTGCAGCGGGGGCAGCGGACCTGGGGGCTCTTGTAGTCGGGGGGGACCTTCATTTTCAGGCCGCAGGCGCAGGTCAGGAATGCGAACCCGCCGACCTGTCGCATGATATCGCCGACCTGCCGCACCTGTTCCTGGCGCCGCTGCTGCTGTTTGGCCTTGGCACCGGCCTCCCGCAGGGCGATGTCTTCCTTGGACAGCGCCATGGCGGGCACGACGGTCGGTTTCTTCGTTACGGCCGTGTAGGCGTCGGAATAGTCCTTGAACGATGCCCCGTGCATCATGCCGCGGAGGATCTTGACGCGCTCGGCGATGGGCGGGTGCGTACTCGACAGGTTCGACAAGGCGGCCTGGCCCCTGGGCTTGAGCGGATTGACGATATACATCGGGGCCGAGACCTTGTTGGCCTTGGCCATCTGCGGGCTGGCGTCGGCGGCGATTTTCTCCAGTGCGCTGGCGAGCCCCTCCGGATAGCGCGTCAGGCGGGCGGCTCCGGCGTCGGCCAAGTACTCCCGCCGCCGGCTGAGGGCAAAATACAGCAACTGGGCCATGATCGGGGCCAGTATCGCCGCGACCACCGCCACGACGATAAGAAGCGCCTCGGCGCCGCCGCTGCTCTTGCCGCCGCCGGAGTACCGTCGTCGCGAGCCGCCGCCGTACAACATGCCGCGAAAGAATATCTCGGACAACAGGACGATAGTGCCCAGCATCACGCCCGCCAGGGTCACATACATGATATCGCGGTGCAGGATGTGGCTGATCTCATGGGCGATGACGCCCTGCAATTCATCGCGGTTGAGCCGCCCGAGCAGACCGGCCGTGACCGCCACCGACGCCCGCGACGGGTCGCGGCCGGTGGCAAAGGCGTTCGGGGCCGGGTCGGGGATGACGTAGACCTTTGGCACGGCCGGCAGCCCCGCGGCGATGGTCATCTCCTCGACGATATTGAACAACTGTGGATAGTCGTCGTGCGTGACCGGCCTGGCCCCCGAGGCGGCCAGGAATATCTCGTCGCCGCTGCTGAGGCTGACCAGCATCATCACCAGCCACACCGCCGCCGCGATGGCCACGCCGATCAACGCCCCCCGCGGGCCGAACAGGGCTGCTCCAATCAACAGACCGATGCCCAGCAGCACCATCGCCATCAGGGTCATCAGTATGATGGAATTGCGCTTATTGGCTCGTATCAGTTCCCACATCCGTCACCACCGAAAGACAAAAACACCCCTCCCGCGCATGCACTCTCATTAGCGCGCATCAAACCACGCCCGCCGCACGCGCAGCGAGCCAGACTACAAAACCGGCGACAGGACGGCCTCAGCTGAAGCTGACCTTCGGCACCTCGCGCTCGGCCGGGGCCTGTATCTCGAAGAAGTCCCTCGGCTTGAAACCGAACATCCCGGCAATCACGTTCGACGGGAACATCTGGACCTTGTTGTTCAAGCCCAGGACGCTGTCGTTGTAGTGTTGCCGGGCGAACGAGACCTTGTTCTCCGTGCTGGTCAGTTCCTCCTGCAGAGCCAAAAAGTTCTGGTTGGCCTTGAGGTCGGGGTAGTTCTCGACGACCAGCATGAACTTGCTGAGGGCCTCGCCGAGCATCCCCTCAGCCTTCGACGCCTCGCTGACCGATTTGGCGCCCATGGCCCTGCTGCGGGCCTCGGTGATGGCCTCGAAGGTCTGGCGTTCGTGCGTCATGTAGCCCTTGGCCGTCTCGACGAGATTGGGAATCAGGTCGTGGCGACGCTTCAGTTGGACGTCGATCTGCGACCAGGCCGTGTCCACCTGGTTGCGCAGGCGGACCAGCCCATTGTACATGCCGATCACGACCACGGCCAATACAACCAGAATACCCAACGGAATCAACAAGTACACCATCGCATGTCCCCTTTCGTCGAGGCCGTTATCGGCGGCCGGTTACTGTTTCATCTTCTTCATGATTAGCGCCACAACGATCAGAACGGCCGCCACACCCAGGAGAATCCAAGTCCAACTCGACATAACACACTCCTTTCAACAGTGACCTATTGTCC
>DSDB01000137.1 GCA_011057845.1 Phycisphaerales bacterium
GGTCGAGGGTTTCGCGGCGGCGGGGGCCGGGGCCGACGGACGGGCGGACCTGGGCAAGGGTGCGGGGGTGAAACTCTCGTAGGTGTCCCAATTGAAGCTGCGATCTATGAATTCTTCGATCTTTCGCAGCGAAGGCTCCTCTTCGGCGGCGACGAGCATGATGGCGTCGCCGGTGGCGGTGGCCCGTCCCGTACGGCCGATACGATGAATGTAGTCTTCCGGATAAGCGGGGACGTCGTAGTTGATGACGTGAGAGATGCCCTCGACATCGATGCCTCGCGCCGCAATGTCGGTGGCGACCATCACGCGGTACTTGCCCCTCTTGAACCCGTCGAGGGCCTGCTGACGCTGGGCCTGCGTGCGGTCGGAGTGCAGCGGGATGGACACAATGCCCGCCTTGGAGAGGTTCCGGTGGATGCGGTCGGCTCCGTGCTTGGTGCGGGAGAATATCAGAACGCTCTGCATCTTCTCGCGTTCGAGCATGTGCAGCAGCAGGGGCATCTTCTGGTCCCGGCGGACGCGATAGGCGTACTGTGTGATGGTGTCGATAGGGTTCCGGGGGCGACCGATCTGAATGGTCACGGGCGACTTGAGCATGTCGGCGGCGAGCCGCTTGACCTCGGAGGAGATGGTGGCGGAAAAGAGCATGGTCTGGCGGTCTCGGGGCAGGCGGCCGACGATCTTGCGGACATCGTGGATGAAGCCCATGTCGAGCATTCGGTCGGCTTCATCGAGAACGAGGACCTCGATCTTGCCGAGGTCAACCGTCCGCCGGTCCATGTGATCGAGCAGGCGTCCCGGCGTGGCGACGACGATGTCCACGCCGTGGCGAAGCGTGCTGATCTGGGCCTTGATCTTGACGCCCCCGTAGACGGCGAGGGCCTTGAGATGGGTGAACCGGCCGTATTCAACGATGGCCGCTTCGATCTGCAGAGCCAGTTCGCGGGTGGGCGTGAGGATCAGGGCTCGCACGATACGCTGCTTTGGGGCCGGCTCGTGGCTGAGGCGGTCGAGGATGGGCAGGACGAAGGCGGCCGTCTTACCGGTGCCGGTCTGGGCGCAGCCGACAACGTCGCGGCCGGCCATCGCGGCGGGAATGGCTTGGGATTGTATCTCGGTCGGGGCCGTGTAGCCCGTGGCGAGGATGCCTTGTACGAGGGGATCGGATAGGCCGAAATTCTTGAATGGCATGGAGTTGTCCTGAAAAGTACCGTCTGACCATCGGAGTGCCGTCACCTGAGACGCACCTCCGGGGTTTAAGCACTGGCGGGGGGACCGAAGACACGGCGGAAATGGAACCCGTAGATCGCCAGTTGAACCGCTATGTGAAGGTGGCGGGGGTGACGAAGGGTCCACGCGAGCAGTCTCCAATAGTGGCGTCTGCCCGAGTCGGCGATCCCGAGCCGCCAGAGTGACTTGAAGAACGCTTTGACGTCGCAGTAGTGCATGCGCCCCTGGGCATGGACGAAAGGTTTGTAGCTCTTGAGGAATGTCCGGACCCTCGCATAATAGTACTTGGGGGTGTAGATAGTGGTGACCAGTCGGCGGTAGCCGGCGAGCAATTCGTCGAAGTCCATTCGCGGCACGAAGTTCATGGTAAAATCGGTATTGTCGCCGGAGACATGGGGCAGCAGGCGGTCCTCGCTATCCAGTCGGCTGTAGAGTCGCGTGCCCATGGGCGCGTTGAGCAGGCCGACCATGGCGGTGACGACGCCGCTGTGCTGGATGAAGTGAATCAGGTTGTCGAAGACCGACTCGCGGTCGCTGTCGAACCCGACGATGAAACCGGCCTGGACCTGCATGCCGTGTCGCTGAATCTCCTTCACGCAGGCGACCATATCCCGGCCGCGGTTCTGCCGTTTGTTGCACTCGGCGAGGCTTTCATCGTTGGGACTCTCGATCCCGATGAATACACAGTTGAAACCGGCTGTCGCCATCATGTCCATCAGTTCCGGGTCGTCGGCGAGATTGATGGACGCCTGCGTATTGAACGTAAACGGATAGCGCCGCCGGCGCATCCACTCGGCCATACGGGGCAGGAGGTCCCGTTTGAGCCTGGGGGCGTGTCCAATGAAGTTGTCGTCCACGAAGAACACATGGCTTCGCCAGCCGGCCTCGTACAGACGGTCCAGCTCCGAGATAATCTGGTCGGCCGTTTTTGAGCGTATCTTGTGGCCGAACAGAGTCGTTACATTGCAGAAATCACAATCGAAAGGGCACCCGCGCGAGTATTGGATGCTCATGGCCGCATATCGTTTCATGGGGACGCCCGTCCAGCGGGGGACTGGCGTCCGCGACATGTCGGCCCATTGGTCCGTCCGGTAGATGTGTTTGGGACATCCCCGGCCCAGGTCATCGAGGAACAGGGGCAGCGTAATTTCGGCCTCGTTGAGGATGAGATGGTCGACGTCGTCGAATTCCTCAGGAACGGCCATGAAAAGCGGTCCGCCGGCGACGATTCTGGCGTTGAGGCCCTTGCACCGTTCGATAATATTGAGCACGTAGGGTTTCTGCACGTACATGGCCGATATGAAGACGTAGTCGGCCCATTGGATGTCGCCATCGGACAGGCCCGTGACCGCCATATCGACGAGTTTCTGTTCCCACGATTCGGGCAGCATCGCCGCGACCGTCAGCAAGCCCAGCGGCGGCAGGCCGGCCTTCTTCGAGATGAACTTCAGCGCATTCTTGAAACTCCAGAACGTGTCAGGGACGTCCGGACTGACGAGCAATATCTTCATAGGTAGGGTCCCATATACGGCAGCGCCGTCGGCTACGCGGGAAGAACGTGGAATCACCTCGGCGTGAGGATTAGCTTCGGGGCGAGAGGGGAGGGCAAAGCCGGGCGGTAGATCCGATCCGTAAACTAATTCCTTATAGTGTTCCCGCAGTTACACGATACCGGCAGACCGCCACATGGCGAACATGCCGAATCTTCATATAGAGGTGAACATAGCACAAATCTTCGCCATTGCAAGGGGAATCCGGGATTTTGGAGGTCCTGCGGGCGATTTTTTGTGTTTTTCCGCCTTTGTCTGTTCCGGGCCGTGGTCAAAGCCCATCAAAGCCCATCAAAGACCATCGGCGGGGCATGGGTCTATCAGTCCGTTGAAAAAGCTTCAAATTACCCGATTCAACCGTACCACACTCTCCCCCGCCGGTCAAGCAGCATTGTGTTGGCACGCAGATCAATGGGGAAAATATCTGGCTGTTTTCTGCTTTCTGGGGGGCTCCTTACGTTCAGAAATGCCGCCTTCCCGACCTTTGGGCGGTCTGTGCTTCCATCACGGTCAGACGCAGGGCGGGGTAAC
>DSDB01000468.1 GCA_011057845.1 Phycisphaerales bacterium
CCGCCGATCGGTATCCCGCTGATCGGCTCGTATGGCAAGCCGAGCGAGAGCGTGCTCGACGACCTGTATGTGCGGGCGATGGTCCTTGACGATGGGCACACGACGGTCGCTATTGTCTCGGCGGACCTGCTGTACACGCCTCTGGATGAGATTTGCCGGCCGGTGCGCCGGAGGGTCGAGGGCCGGACCGGCATACCCCAGGGCAACATCCTGATCTGCGCCACTCACACGCATTCCGGCCCGGAGGTCTTCACGCGATCGAAAATCCGCAAGGACCAGGAAGTCCCAGCTTCCTCGCTGGACCAGGCGTACCTGCAGGCGCTGGTCGGCAAGATGGCGGAGTGCGTGGCCATGGCCCGTGCGGACATGCGGCCGGTGAAGATCGGGGCGGCGGTCGGCCTGCTACCCGAGATCGTCTTCAATCGGCGGCCCAGGACGCCCGATGGACTGGCCATCAATACGTTTACGTTGCCCCCGGAGGCCGCCGCGACGCGGGCCGTCCGAATCGGCGACGACGGTCTGACGACGGTATCGTTCGCACTTGGAGGCGAGACGTCGGATCTGACGTGGGGCCCGGTCGATCCGGAGTTGCGCGTGTTGCGCGTGGTTGACGCCAATGACCGCATGGTGGGTTCACTGGTCAATTTTGCCTGTCACCCGGTCTGCGTGTATCCGCACCTGCCGACGGCCATATCCGCGGACTATCCCGGGGACGCCACGGAACTGGCCGAGCAGGTCGAAGGCGGCGTGTGCCTGTTCACCCTGGGAGCAGCCGGCGATATTGTCCCCTATCAACGCGGCCTGGAGGGACATCGGCGGATGGGCAGGGCCGTCGGCGCCGAGGCGATTCGCCGGCTCCAGTTTGTTCCAGCCACCGATAATGTGACGCTGGCGGTGCTGAGAAAGGACATCGAATTCCCCGTAAAGCAGCCGGTATCCACGGATCCCAACACCGATCCGGAGAAACCGGCGGAGGTGATACGCACCGAGATGCAGGTCCTGCGGCTGGGTGACATTTACCTCCTGGGATTACCGGGGGAGGTCCTCACCGGGATCGGCCTGGAGATCAAGAAGCGGGCGGGTTTGGAGCATCTGTTTGTCATATCGCTGGCCAACGACGCGATCGGGTACGTCTGCCATAGCCAGGCATACGAGGAAAAGGGGTATGAGCCGGGCCAGGCGACCCAACTGGCCAAAGGCGCCGGGGAGATCATGGTGGCGCAGGCCCTGGAGCTTATCAAGCAGATGTCACCTTGAAGCCGCCAATCCCACGCCACGGCTCAAGGCCCGGCCCGTTCGCAGGCCATCCGGATGATCCGCCTGGCCGTGAGTTGTTTGGATTGGTCTTCGATGGCCAGGTGTTGGCCGTCGGCGGTGAGGATGTCCACGCTGGAGCGCTCCTGGGCGACGGCCGTGGGCGTGTTGGCGACGATCATGTCCAGGCGTTTTTCCACGAGCTTGCGCCGTGCGGCCTGGAGCACCGAGCGGTCCTCCAGGGCGAAACCCACGAGCACCTGGCCCGGCCGCTTGTGCATCCCGGCCCACTTGAGAATATCGTCCGTCGGTTTGAGACGCAGCGTCAGCCCCCCCCGGCCCTTTTTGAGTTTCCGCGCCGCACGCTGCGTGGGTCTGTAATCAGCCACGGCCGCGGCCATGATGAGACAGTCGCATTCGTCGAAGTAGGCTTTGACCGCCCTGAACATCTCCTGGGCCGACTCTACGGAGACCAGCTCGGCCCCGCAAGGCGCCTTCAGCCCCGTTGGCGCCGCCACCAGGACCACTTCACAGCCACGTCGCAGGGCCGCCCGCGCCAAAGCATAGCCCATCCGGCCGCTGCTGGCGTTGGAGATAAAACGCACCGGGTCGATGTACTCCCGCGTGCCCCCGGCTGTAATGAGAAAACGCATACTTGATGCTCGATACTTGATACTTGATGCTGACTGCTTGCTTCTTTCGTATGGCGTATTGCGTCGGGGTGGCGGCCTTTGCCACACGCAAGGGCCGGATTAGACCAGCCCTTCGCTTCGCGAAAGGCTGCCACCCAACTCATGCGGCGTGCGTGTTGCGTGGCGCGCCCCTCGATCACGAGCCACTAACTCGTCCCTCGTCCGGCGTTCTTGAGCATCCGGCGGATAGCGGCCAGGATCTCGACCGGCTCGGCCATCCGCCCCGGACCCTCGGTTCCGCACGCCAGCCGCCCCGTGGCCGGGCCCACCAGTTCGAACCCCATCGCTTTGACGGCCGCGACATTACGCTGCACGGCGGGATTGGTCCACATCCGGTCGTTCATCGCCGGGGCCAGCAGACAGGGCTTCCGCCAGGCCGCGCACAACGTCGTGCTGAGAAGGTTGTCGCAAATCCCGCCGGCTGTCTTTCCGACAATGTTGGCGGTCGCCGGGGCCACCACGACAATATCGGCCCAGTCCACCAGGTCGATATGCCGGATGGTCCGGTCGCCGTCGCGCCTCCACAGACTCGTCAGGACCGCCCGGCCGGTCACCGCCTCAAAACTCGGCGGTCCGACCAGCTCGCATGCCGCGGCGGTCATCACGACCTGCACGCAGGCGCCGGCCGCCGTCAGTTTGCTTGCCAGGTCAACAGCCTTGTACGCAGCAATACCCCCGCTGACCCCCAGCAGCACATTGGCTTGAATCCGGCTCGGTTCGCCGGCCCCATCGGTTTTGTCTGTCGCGTCCGTCATCGCATTGCCTCCCGATACGAGCCGCGCGCCGTTTGTGCGGGCGACCCGGGTCGATTCTACTGCGACTGCCCGGCCTTTGCCTGTCCGGGAGCACCCTCGTAGGTGATCTTGTCTTCCACGATCTCCTGCGTAACGATCTCCAGCAGGGTCTTGCCCTTCGGATTGTCGATCAGCGGCCGCGAGCCCTGCACCAGCTCAGTGATCCGTTTCTGAACCAGCGCCGTGAGCTTGAACCGCCCGCCGACCTTTTTCAGCACTTCCTGACTTCTCAGATTCTCAATCATTGCACATTCTCCATATCGCCCGTCGCGCAGCGCGCCGGTTCAGTCCTGTTCGATGAGCCCAATCACCTCGTTGATCGCCTTTTCGAGGTCGTCGTTAATCACCATGTATTCGTAGTACTGCCAGGCGGCGGCCATCTCATTCCCGGCCCCGTTGAGCCGCTTCTCTCTGGCACGCTCATCGTCGCGGCCGCGACCGTTCAGGCGCTCGGCCAGCACCTTCTGGGCCGGTGGCATGACAAAGATCATCAATGCATCCGGATAGATCGCCTTGGTCTTGCGGGCGCCCTGGACATCGATCTCCAGGATGACGCTCTTGCCGG
>DSDB01000561.1 GCA_011057845.1 Phycisphaerales bacterium
CTGGGGCGGGTGCGGCAGTCGTAGACGGCGAATTCCTCGAAATCGGTCAGGATCGACAGCGGCAGCTTGGCGCTCCAGGCGTAGCGGCGGAGCTGGTAGGCCGGATGCGGGTCGCCCTTGATGTCGATGGAGGGCTTTTTGGCCTCGAGAAAGAACTTGCGGACGCCGCCGATGCGGAAGGAGTAGTCCGGGGCCTTGGTGGCGGCCCCGACCTTGAGGGCGTCCTCGTGGATGACGTGCTTGTAGGCGTGGGCGTAGCCCTGCTCGTTGTGGACGTCCCAGCCCAGTTCGATGAAGAACGGGTCGATGAATTCCCGGCGGACCTGGGCCTCGTTGTATTGGCCCGAACGATAGGTTTCGATGTTCCGGGCGAAGGTCTCGACGAGTTCACGGATTCGCGGCGGTGCGTCCGGCATGGTCGGCTATCCCTCATGGCTCATTTTCATATCAGTCATGGGGGTATTTTAGAAGCCGGAAGGCAAAAAGTAAAAAGGAAAAACGCCCGGCGGCGTCCTTCGCCGCCAACAGATAAACGGACCGCCTCTGCATTATCCGGCCGGACGGGGCCGGTTGGGGCTTGAGGGGCCGGCCGAACTGGTGTATATTATGGATATGAGCCAATTGATCAGGGTTATGACCAATGGGTAGTGCGCCGTCGCTGGAGTTGTTCGAGAATCCGTGCCCCCGGCGGGATTATGTCATTACCATCCGGGCCCCGGAATTCACGAGCGTCTGCCCGAAGACCGGCCAGCCGGATTTCGGCGAGATCGTGATTGAGTACTGTCCTGAGAAGTACTGTATCGAACTCAAGAGCCTGAAATACTACCTGCAGGGCTATCGGAATGAGGGCATTTTCTACGAGGCGGTGACGAATCGGATACTGGACGACCTGGCCGGGGCCTGCCGGCCCAGGTGGATGAAGGTGACGTCGCGGTTTACGCCGCGCGGCGGCATCACGACGCAGGTGGCGGCTGAGTACAAGGTTCAGACCGGATGAGCCCGGCGGGCCTCCGGGCGTTTGCGGCGAGGTTTGACAATGGCGATTACATTTCATTGCGATCACTGTGGCAAGAAGATCAACGCGAAAGAGGAAAACGCCGGTCGATGGGGCAAGTGCCCATCGTGCCACAATCGGGTGTATGTTCCAGACCTGTCGGGCGACCCGGACGAGCTGAAGCTGGCGCCGTTGGACGACGAAGAGATCGAGCGGCAGCAACAGTTGTTGGCCGAGACGCACCGTCTGACGCTGGATATCCTGCAGGAGCGGGTGGCGCCGGATGAGTTGCGAGACACGGCGGACGTGCCGGTGGCGCCGATGAGCGAGGAGGACCTGTATCACAAGATCGTGCGGTATCTGCGGCAGATGGCCGACGGGAACCTGGATGCCGCGGATCGGACGGCGGCGGTGATCCGCACGAGCAAGAAGCAGGCCCGGGCGATCCTGGACCGAATCTCGGTCAGTGAGATTCCGGAAGCGGAGCTGGCGGACCTCCCGCCGCACGTGCTCAGCGGATTCATCCGGATGCTGCGGTCGCACATCGCATGATGGTATCTCGGGGGTAGCCGAAGGTTTTGGGGGGGACCAGGGCGGCCTGCGGGGGTATGGCGGGGGATATTCTCGGTCTTTCAGCGATTCCGGCGCGTTTATGTGGGAGCGGTTTTTGCGCGGGGGACAACCTATTCTATACTATAGGTAGGAGTATGATGGTCCGGTGACGGAGCACCGCGATGTGACTTGGGGAGCAACTTACAATGACGAACGACATCACGGTGGTTCACGTCACCCACGAAACCGTCGGCAAGGTGGGGGGCATCGGGGCCGTTCTGGACGGCTTTTTTACCAGTCCCGCGTATCTTGAGGCGGTGGACCGCAACATCCTCGTCGGGCCTCTGTTCACGACGGAGGGGTCCGTTCTGGACCGGCTCGGACCCGGCGGCGAGGTCTTGTACTCGTCCATCGACGGGTACATCAACCCCGGCTACGTCGCCGCCTTTCACCGGATTGAGAACACCTACAATGCGGGGATTGTCTACGGACGTCGGACATTCACCGACCCGCGGACGGGCGTGACCAGCTCGCCGGAGGTGCTGCTGATCGACGTCCGACACATGGAGCGGGGCATTCTCAACGAGTTCAAGGGGCGGCTGTTCGAGGAGTTCGGCATACAGAGCCATCTGTATGAGAACCTGTGGGAATTCGAGCAGTACATCCGCCTGGCCCCGGTGGCGCTGGAGGCGCTGAAGGCCCTTGGCGCGGCGAAGGAGTCCAGTGTCATCATCTCGCACGAGTTCATGGGCATGCCCACGGTTCTGGCGGCCATCATGGACCCGACGTGCGATTTCCGTACGGTCTTTCACGCCCACGAGGTGGCGACGATGCGCCGAATCGTGGAGGAATACACCGGTCACGACACAATGTATTACAACGTGATCCGCCGGGCGCGCGACGAGGGACTCCATGTGAACGAGGTCTTCGGAGACCAGGGCGGCTATTTCAAGCATTGTCTGGTGGAGGCGGCGAAGTACTGCGACCACATTTTCGCCGTCGGCGACTTCGTGGTCGATGAGATGTGTTTCATGGGGCCGGAGTTTGCCGGCCTGGACATTGACATCATCTACAACGGCGTGCCGGCGTATGCGATTGCGACCGCCGAGAAACTGCACTCCAAGGCGAAACTCCAGCAATATTGCGAGAACCTGCTGGGCTACCGGCCGGACTACGTCTTCACGCACGTAACGCGGCTGGTCCGCAGCAAGGGGCTCTGGCGCGACCTGCGGGTGCTCGGCACGCTGGAGAAGGAGTTTGAGAGCCAGGGCAAGACGGGCGTGTTCTACGTATTGTCGACCGAGGTGGCCCAGCGGCGCAGCGCCGACATCTTCGATATGGAGCGGCGTTACGGCTGGCCCGTGTCGCACCGCGAAGGCTGGCCGGACATGTCCGGCGGAGAAACGGAATTCTACACCGCCGTCCAGGCGTTCAACGCCCGCAGCCGCAACATCAAGATCGTGTTCATCAATCAATTCGGATTCAGCCGGGCCCACTGCGGCTCACGGATGCCCGAAGACGTGGAGTTCATGGATATCCGCAAGGGCACCGATGTCGAGTTCGGCCAGAGCATCTACGAACCGTTCGGCATCAGCCACTTCGAGCCGCTCACGTTCGGGGGCATCTGCGTGATCAGCAGCGTCAGCGGATGCGGAGGCTTTCTGCGCGACGTACTGGAGCGCGAAGATGTGCAGGAGCAGATGGCCCAGGTGCACGGCGGGGAGGTTCGCAACGTCATCGTGGCGGACTATACC
>DSDB01000252.1 GCA_011057845.1 Phycisphaerales bacterium
GCCTATGACGCCCCCGGACGTGTTTCGTTTCCCGGCTCCCGAAGCGTGCCGGCCGTGGACGGCGATCGCATCTATTCATGCGGTCACAACGGCGATCTCTATTGCCTGGACATAAACACACACAAACCCGTATGGACTAAGAACATCTGGACGGATTTTGGCGGCGATCGCCTTCCGATATGGGCGATTACTCAGTGCCCTCTTGTTCATGATAACCTGCTCATTGTATTATCCCAGGCCCCTGATGCGGGCGCGGTTGCCTATGACAAACTCACAGGCGCTATTAAATGGAAGACACCGTATCTCGGCAATGAATCCTACGCCAGTCCTTCCGTGGCGAAGATAGACGGGCAAGACCATATTGTCATGGTCATTTCATCCACCAATCCAATCGGACATCGGGAGTTGCCCCAGACCCTGGGCAGGGTTGTTGGAATAGAACCCCATACGGGGAAGATTCTCTGGGAGTATGACAAGTGGCGTTGTCACATTTCGGTGCCGAGCGCCGTGGATGCCGGCGACAACAAAGTGCTTGTCGTGGGCGGATATGAACTCGGCGCCACGATGATAAAGGTTGGAAAGAAGGCCGATGGCGGCTATGGTGCAACCGAACTCTTTACAACCGAAGAGTTCGGCGATCAGACAAAACCGCCCATCCTGCACAACGGCTATTTCTATGCTCAGTACGGGACCAACAGCCGGCGCGACGGCCTGGTGTGCATGAGCATGGACGGCAAGATCATGTGGAAGACAGGGCGTAATCCAGACTTCAACAAGGGCAGTATGATTCTGGCGGACGGGCTGCTTCTGGCCAGCGACGGCGCGAAGATGGTGTATGTGATAGAGCCCGATCCATCCGGATTCAAGCAGCTTGCATCGGCACAGTTGCTTGGAGAAGCAGGGACAGACACGGAAGGCATGTCGCGATTCGGAGGCTCGATCCAGAACTGGGCGCCACTGGCGCTTTCCGAAGGCCGACTACTCATCCGTGATCAGATGAGAATGATGTGTGTCAAAGTCGTGCAATGATTACTGCGGAACCCCACACCAGTTAATGACAGGAGTAGGCAATGAAGATTCGAGTCACTATGGCAGCACTGGTCTTAATGATGCTAGCGTTCAGCAGCAGAGCCGCGGATTGGCCGCAGTGGCGCGGGGCCACCCGGGACGGCAAATCCGCCGATACCGGCCTGCTCAAGCAATGGCCCGAGAACGGCCCACCCCTCACATGGCGAATCGACACGCTCGGAGGGGGCGACAGTGCCCCGTCAATCGCGGACGGGCGGATCTTCCTCATGGCCAATCGCGGCGACGAGGAAGTCGTCTGGTGCCTGTCCGAGAAGGACGGCAGCGAAGTCTGGGCAATGCCCCTCGGCCCGGCCTTTCAGCAGCGGGCCTCGCAGGGAAGAGAAGGCCCCGGATGCACCCCGACGGTCGATGGGCAGCGGCTCTATGTCGTGGGCCTGGCCGGCAATGTGGCTTGCCTGCAGGTCGCGGACGGCAAGATCGTCTGGCAGCGCAGCTTGACGGAGGATTTCGGCGGACGCGTACCCATGTGGAGCTACCGCGAGTCGCCGCTCATCGATGGTGATAAGGTTATCTGTACGCCCGGCGGCGCAGATGCGACTCTGGTGGCCCTGAACAAATTGACCGGCGAGACGATCTGGAAGAGCAAGCTGCCCGACAGCCCGGCCGCTGGATCCGAAGCGCCGGGCGGCCCGGCCGGGGGGCGTGGAGGTTTCGGTGGCGGTCGTGGAGGCGGTCGCGGCGGTTTCGGTGGAGGGGGCGGCGGCGGAGCGGGTTATGCTTCGGCCATAGCCATCGACTTCCAAGGCCGGCGCCAGTACGTGCAGCTCACCGCCAATACACTCATCGGCGTCGCGGCCTCCGACGGCAAGTTCCTCTGGCGGTACGACCCGCCCGCCAATCGGATGGGCATCAACTGCTCGACCGCCATCCATCAGGACGGCATGGTATTCGCATCCTCGGCATACGGCGCAGGATGTGGGTTGGTCAAGCTGAGCCAGGATGCGGACGGCTCGGTGAAAGCCGAAGAGGTCTATGCCACCGCGGACATGCAGAACCACCACGGAGGCATGATCCTCGTTGATGGCTATCTCTACGGCGCCAGCGGCGGCAACGAGGGCGGCGCACTGGCCTGCCTCGACTTCAAGACCGGCAAGGTCATGTGGGATCAGCGCCAAAGCGGCCAGCGCCGGGCGAAAGGTTCGCTGGCCCTGGCCGACGGCCTGCTCTACTATCGCATGGAGGACGGCGCCGTGGCCCTGATTGAGCCCAACCCCAAGCAATACGTTGAGCACGGGCGATTCACCCAACCGGACCGCACCAGGTTGCCGGCATGGGCCCACCCGGTCATTGCCAACGGCAGGCTGTACATCCGCGACCAGCATACGTTGTTCTGCTACGACATCAAGGCGAAGTAACGAGAATTCGCTCGCCGGCCCCATCCGATTCCGGGCCTTTGGCAGGCGCACTATTGCCTCAACGGGGTCGCCCTGAACCGCCTGGGAATGGGTTACGTACAGGGCGGACGGGCTGTTGCTTTCAAGGCGGCCGGCCCGTATGATGGGGGCTGTTGTGTCATGGCCCGCTGGAGCCGCTTATGGCCGAGAAGGAACTGACAATCTACTGCCACTGTGCAGGGTATGACCTGGCGCCAAAGGATGTTAAGTCCGGCGTGCTAAATGCTTTGCGCGCCGGAGCCGGCCATGTCATTGAGGTGGCGGACCTCTGTCGGCTGTCCGCGGACAAGGACGCCAGGCTGCGGGATTGGGCCTCGGCGGAGCGGATTCGTATTTTTGCATGCTATCCGAGGACGGTTCGCTGGCTGTTTTCCGCCGCCGGAGCCCCCCTGCCGGATTCGCCCGTCGAGTACCACAACATGCGGGCGGACGACTTCAGACTACAGACTTCAGATTACAGACTTCAGGAACCGCAAGCCCGTAGCCTGAGGCCTGAGATATGTAGCCTGGAGCCTGAAGCCCGCGGTTCGACATGGGTTCCGTGGTTTCCCGTAATCGACTATGACCGATGCACCAATTGCGGGCAGTGCCTCAATTTTTGCCTGTTTGGCGTCTATGGACGCAGCGAGGACGGCCGCGTGGAGGTCGCGTCGCCGGCGAACTGCAAGACCCACTGCCCGGCCTGTGCGAGGGTCTGCCCGCGGGCGGCAATCATCTTTCCCAAGCATGGCGAATCCCCCATCAACGGCGATGCGATTGACGAGCAGGCCCTGGCGGCGCACAAGGAGAAGGCACGC
>DSDB01000383.1 GCA_011057845.1 Phycisphaerales bacterium
CGATTCTATCAAGCCTCTTCGTCCTGGATGTAGTTGCGGACCTTGTAGCCCATCGCCACGGGGATGAACACGACGGCGGTGGCGATCATCATGCCGCTGAAGAACCAGAAGTAACCGGCGCCGGACAGCTTGCTGGTGCCGTCGGCGTTGCGGATCACCGTATTGACGATGGCCGTGAAGAAGTTGCCCAGGGATACGGACAGCAGAAAGACGGCCATGATGAACGACTTCATCTTCTTCGGGGCCTGCGTGTAGGAAAACTCCAGGCAGGTAATCGAGACCATGACCTCGGCCGCGGCGATGATCGCATGGGCCAGGATGAGCCAGGCGACGCTGGGCTGTTCGCCGGCGGCCAGCCTCGTCTCAATCCAGCCGGAGACGATGAACGCCCCGGAGGCGACGAACAGGCCGATGGAAATCTTGCGAAGCGCCGTCAATCGGAAGACCTTGTTGATCGCCGGATAGATCCCCAACGAGAACGTGGGGATCAGGATCAGGATCATAAGGGGGTTAACGGCGGCGATCTGTGAACTGAGCAGCGTCCATTCAAAGACCCTTCCACCGGCCGTCTCCCAGTGAAGGACCGTGCGGTTCATCTTCTCGGCCTGAAGCACCCAGGCCGAATCCATCTGGTCGAACAGCGCCCAGAACATGGCGACGAAGACATAGAGGGCGGCAAGCCTGACCAGCGATAGGACGGCGTCGCGGCTGAAGCACTCCCTGACGAATTGGGCCCCGCTGGCGGGGATGTGAACGAACTTCTTCCGACCGAGCCAGAACACAAGCGTCGCCAGCGCCATGACCGCGGCCGGCACGCCGAACGCCCACTTGGGCCCGAATCGCGGGTGCTCAAGCAGATACGGACAGACGAGGAACTGCGCCGTGAACGCCCCGACGTTGATGGAGAAGTAGAACCAGGAGTACACCTTCGCCATGAGGTGTTTGTTCGCGTGGCCGAACTGGTCGCCCACGTTCGCCGAGACGCAGGGCTTGATCATTCCAGAGCCGACCGCCACCAGCGCGATCCCCAGGAACAAACCGACCTGCGTCTGGTCCAGGGCCAGCGCGGCGAATCCGAAGCAGTAGAGCACCGAGAACCACAGGATGGTCCGATACTTGCCGAGCCACAGGTCGCTGATCAGGGCTCCAGCCAGCGGCATGAAGTACACGGCCGAAATGAACAGGTGGAACCATCGCTTGGCATCCTCATCCGTCATCGGCGCCGATGCCCCGCTGCGGTCGAGCAGGAACTTCGTCATGAAGACGACGAGGATACACCGCGTCCCATAGAAACTGAAGCGTTCCCCCATTTCATTGCCGAGGATATAGGGCACGCCGGCGGGCATTTTCTCGGACGTCAGGGGCGACGTCATATAAGTGTTCTTCGTCATAGTTGACCGCGCTGATTGCTTTGCCGATAGACATCCTATCCCTGCCCGCCGGGTGGGCATCCCCGGCGTGTCAGGGCCCTTGAAGCCACCCTATGGTAGCGGCCGGGGACCGGACATCAAAGCGGAAAGTGTGTATTCCAACAACGCTCAAGGTTGTGATTATGAGACATTGTTCACGAATCCCCGCGTTCATTGCGATTTTCTGCGCATTTCTGACGTTCGGGAGGGTACTCCACGCCGGTCAGAGCGCCACGCAGACGCCGGACGCCCGAATGTTGCGGTTCCCCGATGTCAGCGCCGACAAGATCGCGTTCGTTTACGCGGGCGATATCTGGACCGTGGCCCGCCAGGGCGGTCTGGCGAGGAGAATCAGTTCACCGCCGGGCAAGGAGATGTTCCCCAAGTTCTCACCGGATGGCATGTCCATCGCTTTCAGCGGCAATTATGATGGCAATACCGATGTTTACATCATACCGGCCGACGGAGGCATACCCAGACGTCTCACGCACCATTCAAGCGTTGACCACGTGGTCGACTTTCACCCGGATGGCTCAAAGATACTCATGCGGTCCCGGATGGCCGGCCCGTCCAGCCGCTTCAATCAACTGTTCTTCGTATCCATCAAAGGCGGTCTGCCGGAGCCCCTGCCGTTTCCCTATGGAGAACTGGCGGCCTTCAGTCCGGACGGCAAGCAGATGGCCCTGCAGTTGGTCTCGTGCGAGTTTCGCACGTGGAAACGCTACCGGGGCGGCATGGCCAGCGATATCTGGCTCTACGACGTTGAGCAGAACACATCCCGCAAGATGACGAACTTCGCTGGCACCGACGCGCTGCCCATGTGGCACGGCGATGACGTATACTTCCTGTCGGACCGCGATGCCAAAAAGAAACTCAACATCTGGGCGTACAGCCTCAAGACGAAGAAGACCCGACAGGTGACGCAGTTCACCGACTACGACGTGAAATGGCCCAGTATAGGGCCCGACGCCATTGTCTTTGAACAGGGTGGCCGTCTGCACCTGCTCGATCTGGCCACGGATCGCGCAACGCCCCTGGAGATACGGGTTCCGGACGACCTGCCGCAGTTTCGTCCCAGCCTCAAGAACGTCTCGGACCGCATCGAGAACTTCGATATCTCGCCGACGGGGCAGCGAGGCCTGTTCGAGGCGAGAGGGGAGCTATTCACCGTTCCGGCCCGGTACGGCAGTATTCGGAATCTGACCAATACATCCGGGGCCGCCGAGCGATTCGCCGTATGGTCGCCGGATGCGGCCAACGTGGCGTACTTTTCTGACGCCACCGGCGAGTACGAGCTTTACATCCGCCCGTCCGACGGATCGGGTCAGGCCGTGCAGATCACCCGCAACGGCAGGGTCTTTCGCTATCGTCCCGTCTGGTCCCCCGACAGCAAGGCCATCGCATTCTCCGACAAGACCGGCAGCCTCTGGGTCGTGGCGGCCGAGCCGGGCAGCGATCCGGAATTCGTCGACAAGGATGAATGGACGGACATGGAGTCCTACAGCTGGTCGCCGAACAGCCGCTACCTGGTCTATCACCGCCACATGGCCAATCGCAACGCCGCTATCATGGTCTATGACGCGCTGGACAAGCGCGTCCATCAGGTGACCGGCGACTATTACGACGATACCGATCCCGTCTTTGACCAGGGCGGGGACTACCTCTTCTTCCGGTCGAACCGTTCCTTTACGCCCGTCTTTGGCGACTTCGACGAAACGTGGGTCTATGCGAACAGCACGCGGCTCTACGCCGTGACCCTGCGTAAGACCGTCGAATCCCCCATCGCCCCGCGAAGCGATGAGGAGACTGTCGACGGCCGGTCCGACGACGCCAATGACAGCGCCTCCGGCGGAAACGGGGCCAA
>DSDB01000469.1 GCA_011057845.1 Phycisphaerales bacterium
GTCGAATCCATGGTCATCCTCGAACAGATTGCCGCCCTGGCCATGGGAACCATTACCATCGACCCGGCCCGGCCGCCCATTGCCCAGACCCTGCTCGATAGACATTTTCTGCGAAAGCACGGACCCGGCGCTTACTATGGCCAGGATGCCTGCAAAGATACATAGACCACCGTTGAGACCCTTCTGGAAGGAGGACCCATCTATGAAAAAACTCACATTCGCCGTCATCGTTGGAAACCGGGGCTTCTTCCCCGACGCCTTGGCCAAACAGGGCCGCAAGGATATCCTCGACGTCCTCAAGAAGCTTGGCCACAACACTGTTGCCCTGTCCATGCAGAACACCAAGTACGGCGCAGTAGAGACCTTCGACGACGCCAAGAAGTGCGCCGCCCTGTTCGCGGCCAACGCCTCCAAAATCGATGGTGTTATCGTTACGTTGCCCAATTTCGGCGACGAAAAGGGCGTCGCCGAGACCGTCAAGCGATCGGGACTGAATGTTCCGGTCCTCATCCAGGCCGAGCCCGACACGGCCGGGGCCATGACCATCAAGGACCGCCGCGATTCCTTCTGCGGCAAGATCAGCGTCTGCAACAACCTCCGCCAGGCCGGTATCCCGTTTACCCTGACCACCTCCCACACGGTCTCGGTCAACTCTGCGTCTTTCGCCAAAGACCTGGACGATTTCGCCTCCATCTGCCGGATCGTCCGCGGCCTTGCAAACGCCCGTTTCGGGGCCATCGGCGCCCGCACCGGCGCGTTCAACACCGTCCGTTTCAGCGAGAAGATACTGGAAATGTCGGGCATCTCCGTCGAGACGATCGACCTGTCCGAGATCCTCGGCCGCGTTGGGAGGCTCTCCGACGGCGACAAGGCCGTCAAGAAGAAACTCGCCGACATCCGAAGCTACGTCGCCACCCGGCTCGTCCCCGAGGATTGCCTTCTGAAAATGGCCAAGTTCGGTTTCGTCATCGACCGCTGGATCGCCGAGAATGACCTCGACGGGACCGCCATCCAGTGTTGGACGGCACTGGAGGAGTTCTTTGGCGTGGTGCCCTGTACGCTGATGAGCATGATGAGCGAGTCGCTACTGCCCAGCGCCTGCGAGGTCGATATCACCGGTCTGCTGGCCATGCGCATCCTGCAGCTTGCAAGCGGCGGTCCCAGCGCCCTGCTTGATTGGAACAACAACTATGGCGATGATCCCGACAAGTGCGTCCTGTTCCATTGTTCCAACCTGCCCAAGAGTTTCTTCCGCAGCGCGAAGATGGACTATCAGGAAATCATCGCCGGCGCCGTCGGCAAGGAGAACACCTACGGGACCATCGTCGGGCGCATCGCCTCCGGCCCCGCCACATTCTGCCGGACGGCAACCGACGACACCGCCGGGATCATGACCGCCTATGTCGGCCAGGGTGCTTTCACGGACGACAAACTCGATACCTTCGGAGGCTATGGCGTCATGCAAATTCCGAACCTTCAGACGCTCATGCACTACATCTGCAAGATGGGTTTCGAGCATCATGTCGCCGTCAACGTCTGCCGGAAGGCCGGCGCCATCGCCGAAGCCTTGGACACCTACCTCGACTGGGAGGTCTACCACCACGAATAGGCGTCCTGTGTTGGAGCATACATCGTCATACCGAATGTGGTGAATTGCGTTGTCATGGCTGGTAGAACGAGGAGTTGAAATCATGTCCCAAAACAGCCCATGTAGGGTGTGTAACGTGTTGCACACGCGGATTCTCATCGCCCTGTTAACCCTCTCATGGCCCCGCATGGCCCCGTGCGCCGCCCCACAGAAAGACTACCCCATCCGTCCCGTCCCCTTCACGGCGGTCGTCTGCACCGACGAATTCTGGGCCCCACGGATCGAGACCAATCGCGCCGTCTCCATCCCCTACGCCTTCGGCAAGTGTGAAGAGACCGGGCGGATGGACAATTTCGCCATCGCCGCCGGCCGCAAGACCGGTAGACACCGGGGTGATTTTCCCTTTGACGACACCGACCCATACAAGATTCTCGAAGGCGCTGCCTACGCCCTCAATGTCCGGCCCGATCCCAAGCTCGACGCCTACCTCGACGACCTCATCGACCTGATCGCCGCCGCCCAGGAGGCCGACGGCTACCTCTACACCTGTCGGACCAACAAGGCGGCCTATCTGATGAACTGGTCCGGCCCCACCCGCTGGTCCAAGCTCGACGGCAGCCACGAACTCTACAACATGGGGCATCTCTACGAGGCGGCCGTGGCCCATTTCGAGGCCACCGGCAAACGGAGCCTGCTGGATGTGGCCACGAAGAACGCGGACTTTCTTCTGACGGTTTTCGGGCCGGGCAAGAACGGGTCGGCTCCCGGCCATCAGATCATCGAGATGGGCCTGGCGCGGCTCTACCGCGCCACCGGCAACGAGCAGTACCTGCAACTGGCCAAGTTCTTCCTCGATACCCGCGGGCCCGGCCGCAATTCCTACCACCAGTCCCACAAGAAGCCGGTCGACCAGGATGAGGCCGTAGGCCATGCCGTTCGCGCCTCCTACATGTACTGCGGCATGGCGGATGTCGCGGCGCTGACGGGTGATACCGCCTATCTGGCCGCCATCGACCGCCTCTGGGACAACGTCGTCTCGAAGAAACTCTACATCACCGGCGGCATCGGGGCCCGTGGCTCCGGCGAGGCCTTCGGCGACAACTATGAGTTGCCCAACGAGAGCGCCTATTGCGAGACCTGTGCGGCCATCGGCAACGTGATGTGGAACCAGCGGATGTTCGGCTTCCACGGCCACGCCCGCTACATCGACGTTCTCGAACGCACCCTCTATAACGCCCTGATCGCCGGGGTCTCGCTGGAGGGCGATCGGTTCTTCTACCCCAATCCGCTGGCCTCCAGCGGCCAACACCAGCGCAGCCCCTGGTTCGGCTGCGCGTGCTGCCCCGGCAATATCACGCGGTTCATTGCCTCGGTCCCTGGTTACGTCTACGCGGTCAAGGGCGATACCCTCTACGTCAACCTTTACGTTCAGGGCAAGGGCAAGACGCCCCTCGACCGCACGGATGTTACTATTACCCAGACGACGCGTTATCCCTGGGACGGCAAAGTCACGCTTACCGTCACCCCTGAGAAATCCGGCGAATTCACGCTGGCTCTGCGGATTCCCGGCTGGGCTCACAACGAAGCGGTCCCCAGCGACCTGTACCGTTTCGCCTCCGCCGGCGATGAGACGGTGGCCCTCTCGGTCAACGGCAAGCCCGCTGGTTTGAACATCAAA
>DSDB01000527.1 GCA_011057845.1 Phycisphaerales bacterium
CCATCGATCCACGTGGGGTTGCCGTTGATCATCCCGTGGTTCCCATGGCCCGACCGGTCCAGTACGACGCTGCCTGATCCCTCGTCAAACGTCCACCAACCCCGTAGGTTGGGGTCCGTTATTGGAATAAGGGGAATGGTCGTATAGGACCAGACATCGCCGGTGACTATAGTGGAGCCATCGGTGCTATCGATGCGCCAGTAATAGGTTGTGCCGTCGGCCTGGCCGGTGGGCGTGTATGAGGTGCCCCCGACGATGGTCTTCTGCGCCAGGTTCGTTGGACTGGTGCCCATAAACACGTAGCTGGCCAACGCGCCCAGACCCGCCCTCCAGGTCAACTGGGAGTTCTTGACCACGTTGATCGCGCCGTTGGCCGGGGTCGGATCCCACGCCTTCACCGACGCAACGGTGAAAGTCCAGACATCGCCTGTCCACGGGCTATCGGGGTGCAGGTCGTTCACCTCATCGATGCGCCAGTAGTAGGTCGTGCCCGGGGTCAAACCCACGACGATATACATGGGGTCCGCCTGCAATCCTTTGTCGGTTCCGCCGGTGCCGTTGGCCACGTCGGTGGCATTCGTGCCGAAGTAGACATGATGCTGGGCCGCATTGGCGCCGGGCAACCACGTCAACGACGCCGACATCGCAGTCCATATCGCATTGTTGGCCGGGTTCGGCTGATGCGCCTTCAACACCTGCCCAAGAAGCTCGATCTCCGCCACCTGCATGCTGTTGGCCCCGGTGGGGTTGCGAACGGCCGTGATGAGAACCTGGTAGTGATTGTAGGGCGTCTTGTTCGAGAACGTGATAGGCGTCGTGTTCTTCGTAAACCGCGGCCAGGCCGTGGCCCCCGCAAAATCGACGATCGGCCCGCTTGCAATAAGCGTGTAGGGACCGTCGATGCTCACGTTCGAGCCGTAAAACTCGAAGGCCACCGGGTCTCGTTCCACGGCGTCGTTGGCCGTCGTGAACGTCAGTGCATCCACAATCGATCCGGCCGCCGACGGCGTTACACGAATGCCCGTCGGTTGAGTCGCCCCTTTGAAATGGAGGAACTTCGTGTTGACGTTGTCGTCGATGGCCATCGCCGGCACTTCCCCGCCGGGCCAGTCGCCGTCGTTCGGCACCCCCTGCACCACATCGCCCGGCGCCGTTACATCGGCCGCGATTGCCGCGCCCGAGGCATATACAACCAACATGGCAGCCCCAAACAACAATAATCTCTTACACATGACAAGCCTCCTGTACAAACTCGTCGTCATCATCGCCTCGGCACCGGGCCGCGGCCTCACATACGCCAAATCACTCCACGGTCCCAGGGACGGTCCCCGGGCCTCATCATTTGCGTTCTATCGTCAGAAACTCGCCTCCACGTACACAACCGGACCTCCGGCACACACCTCCCCTGACCCCTGGATTTCGCCCTGAACATGGCACGATCCCCATCGACCCAACTCCGAAAAGATGCCAAATACCCACTATCAATACTGTTAGGACGGTCATTCGCAGGTACACGAGCAACTATCCTTATAACGCGCAGCGTTCCTCAAAGCAAGCAGAAAACCGCGTGCAAGAGAAAAAAATAGGCGTAACATTCCCATACATCCGTGCACCTAAGTTAAGAGACGGCTGGGCTTGTCAGCCTGGCTGGACAATTGACTGATCCCGGTTGCGAGACTGGCAGGACACGCTCGTTCCGGCTCCCGTGTACGGCGAAGAAAAGAGGTAGTCCGAAACGTGGGACGATTCTCAGAGGTAAACCGTGTGCGCCCCGCCCGACGGGCCGTGTACAGGGTGTTCCTATTATTGGCGGCCATTGTCGCAGCCTGTATTGTTGTGCGCATAGCAGGACCAAATCCGTCCAATACCGTCCCCCCCGATACTCCATCCGCCCGTCTGGCCATGCTTGCCCGGGATTTGCCCGCCAGACTTGCCACCAGCCGTCGCATCCTGCTGGCCCAGCGGCCCCCCGGCGATGCAACCTGCATCACCCAGCAACTCCAGGGCAACCAGGTCGTCCTCCAGGGCAGCTCCGATGGGGGGCCAGGACTGCGTTTCATGGCGTTCTACAATGAAGCCCCGGACGACCCGCTGGCACTGTTCGACTGGTCGCAACACAGACTTCGGCCCTTCCTGGAGAACGAGCAGAAGGCCAATGCCCCTGTCCTGCGTCAGGTCGAGTGGGTGGCGGATATGGCCCGCCAGTGCGCTGCTGACATCCGCGAAGGCTCTATGCCCTCGCGGTCTGATATCCCGGCCGTACCCCACGACACAACGGCATGGCCGGCCCAGTGCATGGCCAGGCTCGTCGAGGCACTCGAGGACGCCCCTAATGCCGCTCTGGTCTGGGCTGAGGAATTGGCGGCCGCAACCGCCGCCCTGGCGGACCACCACCGCTGGCTCGATTTGCTCCTGCAGAGCCATCTGTCGTCTCTCGAGTTTCAGGCCTCCTGCCGTGATGCCTTTGAGTACGCCCAGGCGAACGCCCATTCTGGCGGCGAGGCTCAGGTAAGCAATCTGCCGGCCACCGGCACCGCCGTCACTTACGGTCAGAACTATCTCGAGGTGGAGCGACAGGCCGAGCAGACCTTTTGTGCAACCCCGGCCATGACTTCTCTGGCTGTCTATCACGACCTCTCCGATGCCCCAGCGGCCCGCTTCATGCCGCCTGAACAGCGTGGTGCGTTCCTGTGGCTCAGGTCGCGCCTGACGCCGGGCGGGCAGCGGGTCTGGGATTTGGCGGCGACCTCGCCCTGTACCCAGTCGCGCCTGATCGCCATTCTGTACCGGGCCGTGCTGTCGGGAACCCTCGACGCGGCGGCTCTGGTGCTCCAGCGGTTGGACCGGACCAACCCGAACCCATCCGTGGATGAGATGGTCGACAGCTTGTTCTACCGCGCGGGGTTCAACAGCAGCGGCTTCAACTGGGCCGACCGTTATGATCACCGGCTCCTCGACGCGGCCGGGCAGATTCTTGGGCCCGGCGACACGGTGATCCGCCGCGCCCGCCAGACAGTCAACAACCTGCTCGATGGCTGGCGCAACTACGCCGGAGACATCATGACCCTTAAACAGGCGCTTGACGCCCGCAAGTTCGATTGCGTCCGTGGGACGGACCTCATCGGGGCCATCTACCGTAACGCCGGGCACGGGCGGTACTATATCGGGCGGCTCAACTGCGGCGTCGCCGGGCATAGCGTAGGCGTAGTTCCCATCGAGGAGGACGGCAGGCAACGGCTCCTTATTGCCGACTCCCTTGAGG
>DSDB01000367.1 GCA_011057845.1 Phycisphaerales bacterium
CCCACTTCGCCTGCGGGGCGTTCCAGGAGTGGCCCGATTTTGTCAAGGTGGTCGGCCGTGTCTGGGACCCCAAGCTCCGCGGCCACGACCCCTACGGCCCCTTCCAGGTCGATATCGCCGACGCCAACCACCCCATCACGCGTGGATTGCAGCCCTTCGAGATCACCGACGAACTCTACACCTGCCTGACCGGCCGGACGCCCATCAAGGTCCTGGCCACCGCCACCTCCAAGGTCGACCAGAAGGTCTACCCTATGGCCTTCGTGCTCAACTGTGGCAAGGGCCGTGTCTTCCACTGCGTCCTCGGTCATGATGCCCAGGCCTTCGCCAACCCGGGCGCGGCGGAACTCTTCCGCCGCGGCACGGCCTGGACCGCCCAGTTGCCCCCCAAGAGATGAGGGACGAAGGACGAATGACGATGTACGAGAAACGCAAGACTCAAAACGCAAAAGTCAAAACCAAAACTCAAAGCTCCAAAACCTGACCCAGGCTTGTAGGGTGGGCAAGTGTCGTCCTTGCCCACGCTGATGCCAGGTCCTGCCCGCGTGTGCAACAAGTTGCACACCCTACGGTGTGCTTGGTTGCGCGCAGGCGGGCGGTTTTGGGCTTTGCGTTGTGGCTTTTGGGTTTGGTTTTTGAGTTTTGAGCTTCACCGAAGTACGAACGACGAAATACAATATACGAGGGTCACGAAATGAAGATCGGCTTCCACACAGACGCCTTCAATTCCGCCTACTTCAGTTTCGAGGCATGCCTCAAGTGGGCCCAGGCCAATGACGTCCATTACATCGAGTGCGGCCTTATCGACGGTGTCAGTTGGATCCACGGCCTCGGCTATCAGCCCCACGTCGCCCTGTATGAAGACCCCATCCTGCTGCGGGACAAGATGAACTCCCACGGCCTGCGGTTCTCCCAGGTCGACGCGGCCTATCCGCTGTCCGGCAAGGATGGTCCCCTGCGCGGCGTCCCGTACATCCTCAAGTCCATCCAGTGGGCGAACCTGGCCGGTTGTCCCTGTGTCGACACCACCGACGGCATGCACGCCCCGGAGGGTCTCTCCGACAATGAAGCCATGGACATGATGAAACGGTCCTATGAGCAGATCATCGAAGTCGCCGCCGCCCACAAGATCACGGTCAACATCGAGCCCCACGGCTACTTCACCACTCGTCCCGACATGATGGCCCGGATGCTCGCTTTCTGCGACAGTCCGTACCTGCGGATGAACATGGATACCGGCAACACCTTCATCGCGGGCCAGGACCCGGTCGCGTATCTCAAGCGGTTTGTGGACAGGGTTGCCCACGTCCACATCAAGGACGTGTCCGAATCCCTGGCCGCGGCCGTCCGCGGTGACCAGACCGGAATCGCCGTCAGCCACTGCGCCCTCGGCGACGGGGTCAACGCCGACAATATCGTCGAATGCCTCAAGCTCCTGCGAGACAGCGGCTATGCGGGGGTCCTGAGCATGGAGTGCGAGGGCCAGGCCGGCCCCATGATCGTCAAATCCCTCAAATGGCTCCGCGGCCAATGCAGCCGGTTGAAAATCCCCCTGGAGGCATAGTAGAATCAGCGCCGGTCTCGTCTATAAAATGGAACCGGCCGACGAAGTCGGCCTCAACGGACGCAATACACAATACGCAATACGAAGTAAGGAGCTTCTGAATGAAAGTCGGATTCAACATGTTGCTGTGGACCACCCACGTTACCGAGGAGCACTTCGGCCTGTTCGACGCCATCAAGAAGATCGGCTACGACGGCGTCGAAATCCCCGTTTTTGAGGGCGAGCCCGCCCATTTCGAGAAGGTGGGCAAGGCCGTCAAGAACGCCGGCCTGGGCTGCTCCAGCGTCTGCGTTATCCCCGACGAGGCGCACAACTGCATCAGCGCCGATGCCTCGCACCGCGCCGGCGGCCTGGCGCACATCACCTGGGCCCTGGAATGCTCGGCCGCGGTCGGCTCCGACGTCCTCTGCGGTCCGTTCTATCAGCCCCTGGGCGTCTTCACCGGCGATGCCCCAACGGCCGAAGAGAAGGCCCGCTGCGTCGAGGTGCATAAGCAGGCCGCCGACGTCGCCGCCAAACTGGGCGTCAAGCTCGGCGTGGAATTCCTCAACCGCTTCGAGGCCTACTTCCTCAACACCATGGCCGACGCCGCCGCCCACGTCAAGAAGGTCAACAAGCCCTCGTTCGGGGTCCTCTACGACACCTTCCACGCCAACATCGAGGAGAAGGACCCCGTGGGCGTCATCACGAAATACGGCGACGCCATTAACCACATTCACATCAGCGAGAACGACCGCGGCACCCCCGGCGAAGGCCACATCGACTGGCCCGGCACCTTCAAGGCCATTCGTTCCATCGGTTACGACGACTGGCTGGTCGTCGAGGCGTTCGGACGGGCACTGCCCGCCCTGGCGGCCGCGACCCGCGTCTGGCGCGACTTCTTCCCCAGCCGCGAGCACGCCTACACCCAGGCCCTGAAGTTCATCAGAAAGCAGTGGGAAGCCGCTGCCTGATCTAAGCCATCACGAACCACTTCCGCTACGGAGCCCACAGAGGGTTGGTTACTGTGGTATGGAACTGAAACCTCAAAACGGTAAGCCCAAAACCAAGGCCGAAAACCCCAAACCGGCGCCTCACGCGGCCCGCAGGCTTTGGGGCTTTGGGGCTTTGAGTTTGGGTTTGGGTCTTTACGCTTTACGTTTTGGGTTTCTTGACCATATCTCGGTGCTCTCTGGGCCCTCTATGGCCTATATATCACTAAACACCAGGAGAAAAACTATGTCACGTAAATCTCTGACAAGCCTTGCGATGATAGTTGTACTGGCTCTCGCCGGGTCCTTATTCGCCGAGGACGGCTTTAAGCCCATCTTCGACGGCAGGACCCTCGACGGTTGGAAGGCCCCCAACATGAGCTACTGGTCGGTCCAGGACGGCGCCATTACAGGCCAGTCCACCGAGCAGAACCCCGTTCGATCCAACCAGTTCCTCGTCTGGCAACTCGGCCAGATCGACGATTTTGAACTCAAGCTCCAGTTCAAGCTCGAAGGCACCAACGCCGCCAACTCCGGCGTCCAGATCCGCAGTCAGGTCCACCCGGACGGGAGTGTCGGCGGCTATCAGCCCGACATTGACCGGGCCGGCAATTACGTCGGCGCCATCTATGACGAACGGGGTCGCGGGATGCTCGCCGAGCGGGGCCAGAAGACCCTCATCACCGCCGACGGCAAGATGAACAAGTCCTCCTTCGCCGACTC
>DSDB01000016.1 GCA_011057845.1 Phycisphaerales bacterium
CCGAGATACCCGGTCTCCAGGAAATCCGCGAATTTCGACCCAAACGAACGAAGGTCGTCCGAGAGCCGATACGCACCGAGGACGCATAGAGAGACGCCATGAGGCTTCGACTGGATAAATACTACGCTGGGAGGGGCGGCTTTCGGGCGGTCAATCTGACGCCCGTGATTGACATTGTCTTTCTGCTGATTGTCTTCTTTATGGTCATCGCGAAGTTCATCGAGGCCGAACGCTTCGATATCGCCGTGCCGCGGGGCTGCGGCGCAGCGGTCCTGCGGGACGAGGGGCCCGGCCAGTTGACGACCGTGACGGTGATGCGCCGCGACAACGGGGCGGTCGACTACGCGGTCGGACCGGATGTGATCGAGGGCGGCGGCGAGGACACCGTGGGGCGATTGGCCACGATGATTGAGGCCAGACTGGTCCGAGTCGGCGGCGACCGGCGGGTCGTCAGTCTCCGCGTCGATGAGGGCATCGAGTACGCCTGTGCCCAGTACGCCCTGGCGGCGATTGCGCAAAGCAGCGCCACCGATGTTCAAATGGCCGTCCTCAAGCGCGGCTCCGACCGCCGGTCCGACTGAGTCCTTCTCGTTGCGGCCAAACCGTCAGGCGGATTCCTTGGCCTTGTTCTTTGTGGAGGACTGTCGGGCGGAGAAAAGGTCGGCCTTTCTGTTGACGATGTCCGGCGTGATTACGTACCGGCCGGGCTTGGCCTCCTCCGGCAGACGGTACATCAGGTCGATCATCAACTCCTCGGTGATGCTCCGCAGCGCCCGGGCCCCGGTGTCGCGTTTGAGAGCCTTTCTCGCCAGCGCCCGCAACGCGGCCTCGGTGAACTCCAGCTCCGCCTGCTCCATCTCGAAGAACCGCTGATACTGGCGGCACAGGGCGTTCTTCGGCTTGGTCAGGATATCGACCAGTGCCGCTTCGTCCAGCGCCTCCAGCGTCGTGATTACCGGCAGTCGCCCGACCATCTCCGGGATCATGCCGAATTCGATGATATCCTCCGGGACGACCTGGCTGAGCACCTCGCCGTATTCGGCCTTCTCGTCGGCCTTGCCGGCCATCTCGGACCCGAAACCGATCATCTTGCGCCCCAGACGCTTCTTGATGATGTTCTCCAGCTCGACAAACGTGCCGCCACAGATAAACAAAATCTGCGACGTGTCGATCTGAATGTACTGCTGCTCGGGGTGCTTGCGGCCGCCCTGTGGCGGAATGTTCGCCAAAGTGCCCTCGAGCATCTTCAGCAGCGCCTGCTGAACGCCCTCGCCCGAGACATCCCGCGTGATCGAGACGTTCTGGCTGGTCTTGCCGATCTTGTCGATCTCGTCGATGTACACGATGCCCCGCTGGGCCGCCTCGATGTCAAAGTCGGCCGACTGGAGCAGCCTCAACAGAAAGTTCTCCACATCCTCGCCGACGTATCCCGCTTCGGTGACCGTCGTGGCGTCGCAGATCGCAAACGGCACCTGCAACTCCCTTGCCAGGGTCTTGGCCAACAGTGTCTTGCCCGAGCCGGTCGGTCCGATCAGCAGCACGTTCGACTTGTCGATCTCTACGTCGCTGTTGGCGCTGTCGGTGTGCAGCAGCCGCTTGTAGTGGTTGTACACCGCCACCGAGAGCTGTCGCTTGGCGCGGTCCTGGCCGATGACGTATTGATCCAGGAACTCCTTGATCTGCCGCGGTGCAGGGATATGGCCCAGCGATCCCGATACCCGGGTCCCCTTCTTGCGGTTCTGGCGAATGATGTTGTTGCATAAATCGACGCATTCCGGGCAGATGAAGACGTTGCTCGGCCCCTCGATGAGAGTCTCGGCCTGACTCGCAGATCGCCCGCAAAAGCTGCAGATCGCCCGCGCTTTCCTGCCGCCTGTAGTATTTCTGGCCATCAGCGCATTTCCTTTTATATCATGCAATGGCGGATACGTTTACCACGCACGCATTGTAACGCAATCGTCTCTCATCCCGCAAGCCTTTTGATCAGGTCCGCTGGGGCTCTTGGCCGCGGCACTGATTCTTCAGCGCCGCCAGCCGCGTTGCCCACGTCAGCGGGATGTCGGAGAACGACTTCTCCAGGACCTCGATGGCATGGGCGATGCGTTCGCGCGGCGGCCGCGGACACTGAGACAGACAATGCAGCTCGTAGAACTTGGCCCGCCAGAAGTCGCCGCTTCTGGCCGTTGCGGCCTCGTTGAGCCGATAGGCATCGGCGATGCGGGCCCATAAGGCCGCCGCGCCCGGGTAATCCTGCTCATGGGTCAGGATGCGGGCGCGACACCGCAGCAAGTGCGTCCGCGGGGGCTCGCGCGGGGGCAATTCCTCCAGCAGGGCGCGGGCCCTGGGCAAGTGGTGTGGTTCGGTTTCGGCGGTGAAGATATACAACTCCGCCAGGTACAGTCCGGCCGCGTAGCGATTCTCCCCCTCCAGCGACGCATAGCAGTAATCGGCCAGTTCAACGGCCCGGCGCAGGACGTCGCCCAAGCGCGGATGCAGGGTCGCCAGGCGGTCAAGGTCCTCGATCAGGTTGCCCAGTGCATCCATGGCGGCCGGCAGATGTTGTGGGTCGGCCTGGCTGGCCATAAACAGGTAGTGAAGTGACGTGTCGATCTGCCCCTGGTTCTGCAGTGCCCGGGCCTTGAGGACAATCAGCGTCGGGTCCTGGATATCCCTGAAGCGGTTCAGGATATCGAGGGCCCGGCCCGCGCCGGCGCGCTCGCCCCCATCGAGCAGCAAACGACAGAGGGTCATGGCGGTATCGAGAAACAGCGGGTTGTCAGCCGTCTTGGGGCTGATCTGTTCCATCAGATGAGTCAGGCGGTCGGTGGGGCTGTTCTCAAGGGGCCCATCCGCCTGCCCGCTGAGGATGTGCTTCTTGATCAGGTCCAGTTCCGCCTGATGCCGCCAGCGTCCTTGTGCATGGGTCGCGACGTGATCCAACAGGCGGTCGGCCTCGTCGGTGCGGCCCGCGTGGCGAAGCACCGTCGCCTGGAGGTATTGCAGTTGGGCGTCGGGTTCGTTGGGTTCGATCCGCGGATAGTTCTCCAGACTCCACAGGGCAAGGTCCCGATTGGCGCGGTCGCCGACAAAGAGGTTGTACGCCAGTTTCGCCGCCGCGGCCGCGATTGCCCCCGGCTTGACGTCAAGCCGGGGCGAGGGCTGTTGCCGCTGAGCCATTGCCGCCCGCATCAGCAGGTCCACCGCCTCGCTCCCGGCCGAGTCCGACAAGGCCACCCCTGCCGCATAGAGCAC
>DSDB01000088.1 GCA_011057845.1 Phycisphaerales bacterium
CGCCGAGACAATAGCGACCGTCGTGTGCCCATCGTCAAGGACCATCGCCCGCACATACAGGTCGTCGAGCACGCTCTCGCTCGGCTTGCCATACGAGCCGATCAGCGGGATACCGATCGGCGGCGTGATATTGACCTTCGCGAATCCGGCCTTCAAATCACCCGCGACACCCCGCCCGGACAACAGGCCGATCAACAACGCAAGCACAAATGCCGTGAACCCGGAACCGACGCGATGCTTCATGATCGTACACTCCGTCTCAAACAGAGGTCACTGACAAGAACCCATGCCCGGATGCGAGGGCCAATGGTGCGTTTATCGCCTTATGGGTTGCCAGCACCTTCACTGTCTCCACTTTACGTCCTTTGTGCTCGGGACACCACCGTAAATCACCCCCATTGTGGAAAACCATCTGTCCGATATTGGTTCGTACGTAATCGCCGGAAAAACTCCTTGAAGAAGCCGGCGGAAACAATTAGAGTGCCGTGTGCCGGGCCGCAGGATAGGGCTCTGCGGGTGTGCAACCTGAGCGGCGAGCCCGGTGGTTACACAGCACAGGGCCCGGGCGTCCGGGCTTTCTGCCTTTCGTGCCGGCAACCCATAAAGCGATAAACGCACCAACATCGCTTGACCAACATCTCCGCCTCACAACGGCTCACTGTGAAAGGGCATAAAATGGACCCCAGGAATCTGACCCGAAGACAAGTCCTGGCCACGGCCTCGGCCGGTGCGGTCGCCTCGATGTCGCGGGCTATCCCCGCCTACGGCAATCTCGTCAAGAAGGCCGGCAAACCGGCCATTCTCGGCGGCCAGCCCGTCCGACAGAACAAGGGCTGGCCCGAATGGCCCCACTGGGATCAAGAGGTGGTTGACGCCGTTGTCAAGACGACCAAGAGCCGAATCTGGTGCCGAATCCAGTCCGCATCGGGCACGGTCCCGACCTTCGAGAAGCAATTCGCCGAGATGATGGGCACAAAGCACTGCGTCGCCACCGGTTCGGGCACGCAGGCCCTGCACACCTGCGTCGAGGCCCTCGGCATCGGCCCCGGCGATGAGGTCATCACCTCGCCCTATACCGACCCCGGCACCATCGCCGCCATCCTCTCGGCCAGGGCTCTGCCCGTGCTGGCCGACCTGGACCGCCGGTCCTACCAGCTCGACCCCGCCGACGTCCAGCGGCGAATCACCGAGAACACCAGGGCCATCATGCCGGTCCACATGATGGGCCAGCCCTGCGACATGCAGAGCATTATGCGGATCGCCAAGCAGCACCACCTGCCCGTCATCGAGGACGCCTGCCAGGCCCACCTGGCCGAGTACCAGGGCAAGGTCATCGGGACCATCGGCGATGTCGGGTGCTACAGCTTCCAATCCAGCAAGACGATTGCCTGTGGGGAAGGCGGCGGAATCATCGGCAACGACGATGATCTGATGGATAAGTGCTACACCGTCCACAACCACGGCACCTCCCGCCGCGGCCTGACCGAGGTCATCGGACCCAAGTACCGCATGAACGAGTTTGAGGCGGCCGTGCTGCTGGCGCAGCTTCCCGGCGTCCGGGAGCGGTTCGCCCGCCGCAACGCCAACGCCGCCTATCTGACGGAGCGTTTGAAGGATATCCCGGTCGTCGTTCCGCAGAAGCTCTACGAGGGAACCACCGCCGGTTCGTTCTACCTCTACGCCACGACCTACCACAAAGAGCATTTCAACAATGCCGACCGCGCCGTGTTCCTCAAGGCCCTCGCGGCCGAGGGCGTCAGCCTCAGTCCGTACATAGCGCGGGGCCTGCACCGCGAGCCCTGGGTGGACCATATCCTGGAATCGCCGGTCTACAAGAAGATGTACTCCCCCGAGAGGCTACGGCAGTACCGCGAGCAATTACCCTGCCCGATGTGCGATGCCGTCTGCGAGGAGATGGCCATGCTCTGGGCCTCCGGCCCGCTGCTGGCGGACAAGGCGGACATGGACGACATCGCCGATGCCATCGAGAAGATATACGAGAACCGGGATCTGCTACGGCTGTAGCCACCAGAGGCCGGAGCAACGGCTCAGAAGGAGCGCTCGGGTTACTGCCCCGCGATACCGGTGGGCGCCGGCTGTGGCGCGCCCCGCGTGGCCCTGCTGAACAGATTGCCCTCCGGATCAAACCACAGGGGATCGATGCAGATGAACCGGTCCCATTCGACTCGATCCGTTCGCTTCTGGTGATATACGTGCCACCAACGGCCGTCGCCGTCGCGGACGGCACAGCCGTGTCCCGGGCCGAACAGCCCCTGTGACCGCTGGATAATCGGGTTGTGGGGCGCCCGCGTGAACGGTCCCATCGGGTCATCCGCCGTCGCATACCCTACCGCGTAGTCGGGCCCGTCGGCGCCGGAACCGCTGTACAACAGGTAGTAGCGGCCCTGGTGCTTGATGATCCAGGGGCCTTCGGTCACATGCCCGGCCCGCGTCTCCCAGTCGGACTGCGGATACAGAATGACCTTGGGCTCGCCAAGCGGCTCCGTGGGGCCCGCCATCGGCTGGACGGTGATTCGGAAGCCGGGCAGTTGGACGAAGTACAGGTACAGACGCCCGTCGTCATCCCGGAACAGATGGGCATCAATGGCCCGGTCGAAGAACTTGCGGCGGACAACGAACGGACCGAGCGGTCCTTCCGCCTCGGCCACGCCGACGGTCTGGCTGACCGTGTAGTAGAGAAAGAACCGGCCGCTGTTGGGATCTCGCCAGATGTCCGGGGCCCAGGCCTGCGGTTGCTCTGAACGAAAGACAATCGGTCCCCGTTTCCAGTCCACCAGATTCGTGGAGGTGTAAGCGCGATACCCCCGGTTGCCCGGCACATCGCCGGTGGCGTAAAGATAGTAAACGCCCTCGTGGGCAATCACCATTGGATCGGCCAGATTGCCTTCGATAACCGGATTCTGATACGTTGCCGCCGATCTGTCCGTAGGACTTGTTTCTGTCTCTGCGAAGGTTCGCGCCTCCCACGGATGGGCATACGGGCCGATCTCCTCGACCGCGATAGGCTCAAACAGCAGCGAACGGAGGTTGGGATTCCGGCGGATCAGGCCGTCCCGCGAAACCGTTTGCAGGTCAAGCGGCTGGGGCGTCGCGGCGTTGAGCACCGTCTGCTGCAACCCGCCATCCCGCAGGAAGATGCTCTGACAACCCACGAATAGATTACGGCTGAGGATGTTCACGTCGGCGCCGGTCTTGAGGGCGGCCAACTCGCTATAGCGGCCGGCATA
>DSDB01000698.1 GCA_011057845.1 Phycisphaerales bacterium
CCATCACCCGGGGCAGGCCCGTTTCTTCGGCCGGGTCCGTCTCTTGCGCGTGTTGGACCAGCGCCTCGACGGTTATGGCCGCCAGGGTGTTGGCGATCAATTCGGCGTCCTCGGCTTGCTTGGCCTGCATCGAGATGGTGATGCGGCTTTCATACCGGTGCGGCGTGGCCCGGCACCACCTGGACAGGTCCTCCAGGGCCGAGTCCGAGCCCTGAGCCGCGAGCCAGGCGGTGGCGCGGATTTCCGGGCGTTCGAGCAGCATCCGGTATGTCCGCCGGCTGGATATCCATGTTGCCACCGACAGACGATCCAGGTATTCCAGGTCTTTGGGGAGCATGCCCCTGGCGCCGGGGCCGCTCGTCCGGTCGTTGGGATCCGACAGGACCTCCAGATGCACCTCCGCGGTGTAACGGGGGCGATTGAGGCCTCGCAAGACGACCACGGCGGCGCATAGTATCAGCACCCCCAGGATGACCCACCGCACCTTGCCCTTGCTCTTCATGCCCGGGACCCTCACATTCACTCGTAATACCCTGGCCGATCATGCTGTCCACACAGCTACCTCCACTTGGGATTCTAGCACCCGCGGCGCCGGGAGTCAACCGGCTTCTCACAACAGGTGAAGCAAATCGCAAAAGGGCCGTATCTCCCTCCTGTCCGCGGCGGATGAAGTGCTCGGAACGCGCGAGGCTATTCCATGGCGCCGTTTTCGAGGAGCATCTGGGCGATGGCATCTCGGCCCTTGGCGCGGGCCCACATCAGAGGCGTCGTTGAACGGTTCGTCCGGATGTTGACGTCGGCGCCGCGGAGGACCAGATACTGGGCGATATCCTGGTGTCCGAGGATGACCGCCAGCAGCAGTGGGGTCCAGTCGGCCGTGTTCTTCACATCGACTTGCGCCCCTCTATCGACCAGGAGTTCCAAGGTCCGGCGATTGCCAGCGTCGCAGGCGACATGCAGGGGGGTATCGCCGATGTCGTTGCGGGCGTTGACGTCGGCTCCGCGGGTGATGAGCATGTCGGCGACCTGATCGAGGTTCCGCGCTGCGCAAATGTGCAGGGCGGTGTCGCCGCCCTTGTTCTTGACGTTGGGGTTGGCGCCGCGGGCGGTCAGCATTTCGACCATGCCCACGTGTCCGGCCGCGGCCGCGACATGGAGCGGCGAAAGACCCAGCGTCGTTCGGGCATTGATATCGGCCTTTCGGCTCAGCAGAAACTCGGCCATCTCCGCCTGGCCCCGCGAGGCCGCCACGTGCAGAGGCGTGACCGCCGAGCCGTTGTGGGCGTCCACGACGCTGCCAGCGGCCAGCAGTTCCCGGGCCACCTCCGTATGGCCCCCGAACGCCGCATAATGGAGCGGCATGAGTCTGGTCTGCTCGTTGATCTGCATCACGTCGCTGCCTGCGCGGATGTGCTTCTGGACCGCTGCCAGATCGCCCTCGGCGGCGGCCCGGAACAGTGTTTTCTCCGACAACGCGGACATGTCCTTGTCGGTCAGCAGCCCTGTCCGCGGTGCGGTCTTGATTGCATTATTGGACGTCGAGGGGTTGTCCTCGCATCCCAGGAGACCCAGAAACGGCATGGAAAGCAAACAAATCAGCCAGAGACTTCTCACGTCTGCTCGCCTCCAAGAACCCCGCGTATTAGAAAGAAGGGGGTTTCTCGCGGGAAAAACCCCCTTCGTATCACACAGATTATGGCCCCGGGCACCCCAGAAGCCTAGACTCGGTACTGTAGCGTTCTGAGGCCGGCTTGTCAAGAGATTTGTAGGAAATCCTATAATCATTGCAATTACAGCCTCGAGAATCCACTGTTGGCGGCGTTGCGGGGCGGTCCGGTCGGGGCGTTGCGTTTATTTCGGCAGGTTCCGGTCGTGCCTTAAGTAACGACTGGGCGTTTTGTGCCGCCGGGGAGCCCACGGCACTGCGGCCCCGCCAAAAACAGGGAAAAGTCCTATATTCTACTTGACATTTCCCGGCAGACGCCTATGCTGGCCGACGGCCTTGACGGGCAGGCGTCTATGGGCTCGATGCCTTGTCATATGCGTCTGCGGCGTTGTAAGGCCAAATGGCCGGACGACCCGGATGCCGTATGAGGCGGCTCGGGTTTCCGGTGTACAGGATGTGAGCGCCCGCTGAGGATGTTCACGGAGGAGGCGACCGTCTTATGCGAGGGCAGTTATCGCACGGACGCAGTTGCGGGGCCGAGCTGGCAAGGTCGGCCGTCAGAGTGCTGGTTGTCTGCGCCGTTACGGCCCAGTGTGCGGCCATGCCGACCCGATGGGCGGTCTTTGGCGGCCTGCGATTGGAGATATGGGAGCCGGAGGGCCCCGGCCGGTGGCCTGACATCGTGGACGTGGCCGGCGGTCCCGACGGACTGATCTTCGTGGGCTTCGATTCGGAGACGCCCCATCCCGTCGTGCTGTGGGGCAAGAGCTTCCAGTTGAATCCGTCGACGGAACTGACCCGGGAGTTACTTGATGGGTGCGGCTTCTGGCGCGATTGCGGCGCCCCCAGTTCGCCCGGCCCGGCCGGGCACTGGGGCATGGGGATATGTGAGCCCTGCATGTATACCGGCGGCCGCCAGGCTGCAGTCGGCATGACAGACCCCGGCGACTGGGCCGTGTTCGTGGGGTGCTGCTCCATCCGCGGCGATCTCTGGGGGCACGACAAAGACACCGCCGACCCATCCGGTGGCCTGCCGCGGCTGATGGAGCCGGACACGGTCGGCCCCGTTATCATGCCCGATATCATGGGACTGTATCCGGCGATCTCCGTCAGCCACTGAGCCGCACGGCATCCACCGGCCGGCCCGCGGGTCCAACCTGACGCCTGTTGTCTTCGAGGGCGGCCAGCTTATCAGCTGGGGTCGGGATTTCATGACCCAGAAGACGGGCATGTCCCATAAGACTCCATTTGCTGTCCACCGGTGGGTTTATCGACCGAAGGCAGCCTTCAAAAGCTGCGTAAAGCGCGGCTTTTTGCTTGCCATTTCCCTACATAGATTGTATAGTATAGGTGTATGGCACGGAGGCACAGGGCTTCATGGGGTCTGCGCAGAGTCCGAGAATCCTCGGCCTGAAGCGGGGCATTTCTTCGCAGACCGCCTTATCCTTGTGAAACGGTGTTGTATGTATTCATAGCGGTTCGTTCGCCGTGGCCGGGCGTGGGCCACCGATAGAATGCACGCCCGCGCGCCGCGGACGGGTTGCGGTGATATTGATGTGTTGGCAGTGGCGCTGGAGGC
>DSDB01000372.1 GCA_011057845.1 Phycisphaerales bacterium
CGGCCGCCTCATCGGTCCCCGGCGGGTCGAACGCCCTCTCACGAAACACCGCCTCGATCCGTGCAATCCAATCGCTCTGGTCGCTGCTGAACCGCTCCTCGTGCTCGGCCAGGGCCAGTCGGCCCTTGCGCTGCGCGATCCGCCCGGCCGATACCAGCGCCGCGACCATGCCGTCAAGCACGTCCTTACCCAGGCGCGACTGTTCCAGCAACGTCTCCGGCGTCGGCCCGGGACTCTCGGGTCGTTGCCGGTGATAGTCCCGAAGGATGCCCAGAAGGCCTTCGGCCGCCACCTCCAGGGTCCTCCGGTGCATCAGCCGCTTGGGTGCGATCTCCACGACGGCCCCCTCGGCCGCAAGGGCCGACACAACGCCCTCAAGAACCTCGGCGGGCAGCTTCACCCGGCGAGCCAGGGCTGCCCGGTCCGTCGCCAGGGCATCGGCCGTGCGAATACAGTATTCGACGAAGCCGCGACGCTCCCCCACAGCCGCGGCGCGGAGCGTCGCATCGGCCAAGACGCCCGGCTTGTTGCGCTTGAGGCGCTCGGACAGCGATTCCACGATGAGGCCGCCTCCGACCGTCTGCGCCGGCGACGGGGTTCGCAGGATGAAACGGTCGCCCGGCCCGGCGGTCACCGGTTCGCCCAGCCGAAGCTGCGCCAGGACCGTCTGCCCGGCGACTGCACTGCTACCTTCGAGCAGATACACCGTGGCGATGGTCTCGCTCGTGCCCGTGTGGAACTTCATGGATGCGGCGTTTTTCACAAACAGCCGGTCGTGTGGCAGGACCCTCAGCTCGCACAGATACCACGCCGCCGGCTCGAATATGTCCCCGGACGCGACAACATTGCCCCGCGAGAGCGCATTGTAATCCCACTGCGGGACGTTGATCGCCGCACACTGGCCCACCATCGCCGTATCCGCCGCGTGCTTGTAGACCTGGATGTTCTTGATGCGGCCCCGCTTGCCCTGCGGGTACAACGTCAGCTCGTCGCCGATACGGACGCAACCGGACACCGGAATCCCCGTCACCACCGTGCCGTATCCCTTCGGCGAGAACGTCCGCTCGACGGGCATGCGGAATACGCCGTCGGCCGGCTTGGGCTCGATCGAGTCAACGAGGTCCTTCAACGCATCGAGCAACTCCGGGAAGCCCTGTCCCGTTATGTTCGAGACCGGCAGGATCGGCGCCGCCTCCAGGAATGTCCCGCGCAGATAATCGGCGGCCTCTCGCGTCACGATATCCAGGTGCTCGGCATCGACCGCATCGACCTTCGTCAGGGCCACGATGCCGTGGCGGACGCCCAGCAGCGTCAGGATATCCAGATGCTCGCGGGTCTGCGGCATGACCCCGTCGTCGGCGGCGATGACGAAGATCACCCCGTCGATGCCCGTGGCCCCGGCCACCATGGTCTTGATGAAGTTCTCATGGCCCGGCACATCGACGATCCCGACTTCGAGGTCTGAGACGAGGCACGGGGCGAAGCCCAGTTCGATGGACATGCCCCGCTCCTTCTCCTCCTTGAGATGATCGGTGTCGCAGCCGGTCAGCAGCTTGATCAGCGCCGTCTTGCCGTGGTCGATGTGGCCGGCGGTCCCCAGCGTGATATTCACCGGCCTGTTGCCGCCCGTCCCCTCAGCCACCGAGCACCTCCGTCAGGGCCTCCACGACCCGCGACTCGTCGCCGTCCAGCAGGGTCCGCGGGTCCACAAGGACGCGATCGGCCTGTATCCGTGCAAACACGGGCGTCTTCCACAACCGCAGACCCTTGGCCAGGGCCTCGGCCGAGAACCTTCGCGGTGCGATGGCCACCAGCGTCGTTGCCAGATTCTGCGTCGGCAGCGAGCCGCTGCCCAACTGCGAATACCCCGCCACGGTCGTTACCTGTGCCGCATCGCCGACGGCCTTGCCGATCTGCGCCGCCATGCGTTCGGCGGTCCTGGCAATCGCCTCGGCCGGCCGCAGCATCATCGCCAGCGTCGGCACCTCCTTCAACGCGGCCGCCTCATCCACAAACAGCTCCAGCGTCGCCTCCAGGGCCGCCAGCGTCAGCTTGCCGGCCCGCACGATCCGGGCCAGCGGGTTCTTCCGCGCCCGCTCGATCAGGTCCTTCCGGCCCAGGATGATCCCCCCCTGCGACCCGCCTATGAGCTTGTCGGCGCTCGATGTCACGATATCGGCCCCGGCGGCGATCGAGCCCGGCAGCGTCGGCTCGGGCTCAAAGCCGAAACGGCTGAAGTCGATCAGCGCCCCGGCCCCGACGTCGTCGATCATGACCAGATTGTGCCGGCCGGCGATCTCGACCAGTTCATCCAACGGGACCTCCGACGAGAAGCCCTGTATCTTGTAGTTGCTCGGATGGACCCGCAGGATGGCCGCCGTCTCCTCGGTAATCGCATTTTCGTAGTCGCGCGCGTGTGTCTTGTTGGTCGTGCCGACCTCCACCATCCGGGCCCCGCTGAACGCCATTACCTCCGGCAGGCGGAAGGAGCCGCCGATCTCCACAAGCTGCCCGCGGCTGACGATGATCTGTCGGCCGGCCCCGACGGCGTTGAGGACCAGGGCCGTCGCGGCCGCGTTGTTGTTGACCACCGTGGCGGCCTCGGCTCCGGTCAGGTGTTGCAGGAGCCATTCAATGCGTTGGTCGCGCTTGGAGCGTTTGCCCGACTCCAGACCCACCTGCAGCACCGAATAGCCGCCCAGTTCCTCCGCCATCCGTTGCATCGCCCGCCTGGGCAGGACCGCCCGCCCCAGGCCGGTATGCAGGATAATCCCCGTCGCGTTGACCGCCCGTCGATAGCTCGGTACGGCCGTTGACCGCAGCAATTCGACCGTCCGCTCGACAACGTCCGCCCGCACGTCCTCGCCACTGCGCTGTCCGCCGATAATGGCCTCCCGCACCTGATCCTGGGCCGCCCGGGCGCAATGGACGATCAATCTCCGCGGCGCCGACGGACAGGCCGCCACAACTCGCTCATCGGCCGCCACTGCGTCCACCGACGGCAACGCCCGCAACCCCTGCTGGCTCTGCTTATCCATAACCTATTGCCCCTGCTGATGTTAGAGCACGCGCACGCCCCGATACGGGGCCCGACCACACGCATTATAGCCCCCCAACGCTACCCGAATCAAGGACTCACCCAAGGCCGGGACGACGTAAGGGTTCCTCATACGAATCCCATGAACCGGAACCCGTCAACCGCGTTTCTCTGCCGGCTTGAGTTTTTTTCGGCGACTCCTGTAA
>DSDB01000371.1 GCA_011057845.1 Phycisphaerales bacterium
CCCGCCCGCGCGTCAACCGTGGCACGGGCATCCTGTCGGTGCCTCCAAATGACACCCATGCAGCGCTCCATAACAACTATCCAATCCGTGTCAATCCGCGCAAATCCGTGGTTCAACACCCGCCGCGGGGGATCAGAAACGGTACGCGAAGCTCAGGCTCGTCCACAGGTCGTCGTGCGTATTGACCGAGTCATCCATCGATTTCTGCTGGTACAGCGCCGGCGTAAAGGTGAAGTTCTTCCAAAGCGTGAAGCTCGTCGAGACCCCGAAGGTGGCGTGTGACCAGTCATGGTCCACGGCCCCGCCCGCGTAGCCATCATTGTAGGTAAGGTCCGTCATGAGGCTGAACACCTGTTCACCCACCGCCACATCGCGGCTCAGGCCGAACACGTGCACCCAGCCCCCGATATTCTTGAGTCCCGGCACGCTCGACCTCGTCGGCCAAAGCAGCCCCGTGCTGTAGGACGCCGTCACCCCGCCGGGCAGCAGGTTCGGGAAGGAAAACCCCATGATGAATTCCTGCAGATCGACATCGCGGCTCGAGTTATCGTAGTAGTCGTAATACAGCCAACTGAAGTTGTAGTCGATAGCCAGGGGCGTATCGCTGAAGAGACTGTTGCCATAGTAGACGATGTAGTCGTTCTCTTCAAAGTTGCGAAAACCGCCGTCGTTGGCCCGCGAGTGCCATATCATCGCCCCGAAACCGGTCTGCCAGAAATCGAGGTCGATACTCGGCTGGCTTGCCGTCTTGCTGCCGTACAGATTGAATCCGTGCCACATATACTTGCTCGCGAACGTATAGTCGATCGTGACGCCGATGCGGGGATCCGCCGAGCCGGCCGCCTGCGCCGACAACAATCCGATCATACATATACCGATCGCTAAGATAAGGGCCTTTCTCATATCTGTCTCCTTTGTAGGTCTTCTCATGGAGTTGATTTGCCGACAGCGGCGTCTCAGCCTTGCGCCGAGGCATCGAGAGCCGTGGCATCGGCTTCAAATTGGCTGTAGTCGTCGATGGGCGCCGCCTTCACGTTGGCCAGCAGACGCCGAGGGCTGGGCCTTGTTGCCAGACTCACCGAGACAATCGTCATCAGCGATAGAATGACCCCCGTGGCGACGTAGTGATACCCGTAGGAGTTGTGCAACCAGTTCGGCAACTCGTTAAGGTAGTAGTGGGCCCCCCGTGCATCGGTCGTCTGCAGAACCTTGTACTCATAGTAGTAACAGCCGACGGTCCCGATGAACCCGGCGACCGACGCGGCGAGGACCGCGGGCGTCGTCGTCCGCCGCTAGAATACGAACAAAGCCGGCACGGCGATGGACGCCGACAGCACCCCTGATGAGATATAGTACACATCACCCAACCGCTCGCTGATGAACGCACACACCAGCGCCGCCACAATAGCGACGATCGAGATGACCCTCGCCGCTTCGAGGCGGCGTTTCGGTGTGGACTTCTTCAGAAGCAGCGGATCCACGACGTCGTAGGCCATCGCCATCGCCGAGACATTCGCAAACGTGTCCACGGTGGACATCTGGCAGGCGGTGATGCCCACCAGCATGAACGCGGCCACCGCCATCGGCATGCCCTTGATGAATGCGGCGATAATCCCGGTTGCATCGTCGCCGATCGCCGTCGGCGGACTACCCTCGGCGGGCGGAAAAACCACCAGCGCACAAAACGCCACAACGCTGGGCAGCACAAGAACGAAGACCGTGATCAGAACCAGCGCCAGCAACGCCCCTTTACGCGCCCCGGCCGTTGTCGGAACCGCCTGCACCCGAAGGCACAGATCCTGCTCAATCATCCAGCCGGGCAGATACCCGGCCAGCAGAACCGCCGGAAACAGAAACCCCAGGAAGAACAGATTGAAGGTCTCACCCTGTCCCGACCACGGCGGCGAGGCCTGCCTCAAGACCCCGATGATTTCCCCGCTCGAAGCATCCGAGGCCGCTGTCACCGCTGCGGCCGCCAGGATAACCATGAACAGGGCCATGATGGCAAATTGCACCAGGTCCGTCGTCACAATCGCTCGAAATCCGCCCAGCCACGTGTACAGAATGATCGGAGCCACCAGCAACACCATGCACGCCCACGGGGCAATCCGCAAAAACGGCGACATCAACGTCCCGGCGATGAACAACTCCGCCTGCGTCCAGGCGATGAACACCCCCGCCGAAAACACCGCGACCAGGATCCTCCCGGGCCGCCCGTAGCGTTTCTCGATCGCCTGCGGCAGCGAAACCGCTCCGATCCGGCGAACAAACGGGACCATCGCCACAATGATGAAACACAGAATGAACCACGGAATCGGCAAGATCCACAACGCCGTGGCCCCGTACATGTATATTTGGGACATGCCGAAGGCAATCCACCCCAGCATCAGCCACCCGGATGTCAGCGAAATCCCCAGTCGCCATCCGGGCAACTGCCGCCGTGCAATCCAGAATTCCATCCCCGTCTCCACGGTATTCGGGTCTTCGCCGCCGCGACGCGCCCGGATGCGATAGCCGATGTAGACCACGGCCGCACAGTAGCACGCGACGACGACCCAGTACAACAACGTCTCCATGACAATCCCTTTCGTTTGAGTCCAAACAGAAACGGCGGGCAAGAAACCTGGGTTTCCTGCCCGCCGGGGTTCTCCAGTCCTGGATAAAGTGCCGGATCAGTGGCGCACGTAACGGCTCCGCGCCGCCGTTTCAAGACATACGGCGGTACGGCTGACCCTGGGGCACTCGACACGAGCACCGGCGAGCGCAACCTCACCCATACTCGCTGCGCCACACAGAGATCGCCGCTGCACGCATCAGATTATCCAAGTTGCCAGACACGCTGTATCCGCCAGGTCCCGGCCCAACCGGGACCCATCCATATGCCTGTATTCTGCAACGCACTCGCAACCTGGTCAAGACGGAAAACACCCGTGAACAACATTTTTCCCGCGTTGCGCAGCGTGCTTGCGGCCGCCGCCGTTATTCTGTACACTGAGTGTTTCTCAAGGACGGCTTCATTGTCGGCCGTCCGGATCGACCAATGGATCTGCTGCTCAATGGAGGTATGTCATGCGAATTGTTCGAACGGCCTTGTTGCTGGTTGTATGTTGTGCGGTGTCTCTGGGTGCGGCCTCGGCCGACAAACCCGTCAAGGTCCTCTTAATCGCCGGCGACGACATCGGCCCGTATCACGACTGGCGCGATATCTCCGAATCCACCCGCGACGTGCTCGTCGCCTCCGG
>DSDB01000576.1 GCA_011057845.1 Phycisphaerales bacterium
GGTTGTCTCGGGGTTGATCTGAACGTCTTTGGCAATCTGCATGGGACCCGGGGTCTGCAGGACGGGCGGCTCGGCGTTGAAGTCGATCTTGCCCGCGAAGCCGGCCGTGCCGTTGTTGACCTTTGTCGAGAACGGCGCCAGCGTCAGCATGCCCTGGTCCACGGTGATGTCCGTATCGACCGCGTCGAAAACCAGGCCCATGTACGAAGCCCGGTCGAAGCCGAACTTGGCGCGGGCGTTGAGGTTCCGCAGGAAGCCCTTGTCCTGCCCGGCCGGGTAGAGGCTGGCGAAATTGATCGTCGTCGCCCGCCGCCCGTAGAGGTCGAGGCCTTCCGGCATGAAGGGCCTGGCCAGTGGGGCGGCCGCGGCCCAGTCGAAGTCGGCCTTGGCGGCGCCCTTGAGATTCGTCTTGTTCTCAGGGGCCGGGATCTTCGCCAGGCTCGCGGCGAGCTTCACCTGTGGGCTGTCCATCGTGAAGGTCTTGAGATTGTAACCGCCGGCGGCGGTATAGATTTCGCCGTCGAGCACGACCTTCACCTGCGGCTGAACAAAAGGCTCGGTCCCCTCGGAGGTGACTCTCAGGTTGTTGATGGTCGCGTCGTCGGTCCTGATGGCGTAACCGTCCTTGATCTTCGCCAGGCTCAGGTTCGAGGAGGCGATGCCCGCCATCGTCCACTTCTCGGGCAATTCCGCGAACTGCGAGACGATGGGCTGGGCCTTCGCCAGGTCGAGGTTGGTCGCTTTAACGGTGACGTTCGTGGGCGGGGCCTTCTCGCCGATGCCGATGAGGGCGTTTCGGGTTTCGAGCTTGCCCAGTTCACTGTTGAACTCGATGAACTTGACGGCCAGGACTCCGAGGTTGGGATCGTAATCGGCGTCGAAGCCGAGGGTCACGTCCGAGCCAAAAATCACCGGCGGGATGCCCTCTTTCGCGCTGAAAGTCAGGTTCTTGGCCGTAAACAGGCCCACCTCGCCGATGGATTCTTCCGTCATGGACATCTGGCCGTTGCCGGCGACGGAACCGGCGAAGTGGTAGGCGCCGAAGTCGACGAACTGGCCAAGCTGGGCCTGAAGCAGCGACAGGTCGGCCTGGGCGTTGTACTTGAGCAGTTCGGTGGTGCCGCTGGCCGAGAGCCTGGCGAAGGACGATGTGATATCGAGCTTGTCGAACCGCGTGAGGCCTTCGCTCGCGGCGATTTCGGCGGCGAGATTCACGGGCTGATCGAGAACGAGCTTCTTTTCGTCCATGATACCGGCGAGGTCGGTCAGACCCGCGGTCGCCTGAATCTTGCGCTGGCCGCCGATCGTGGACGTCTGGATGTTGCCGGCGATCTGGCCGGAGGTGATCTTCATGCCTTCCTTGATGCGCAGCGTCTGGGGCAACTGCGCCGTAACGGCCGCGACATCGCAGCGGACGCTGGCCTTGATGTCGGCGGTGGAATCGGCCGCCAGGAGGCTGTCGAGCGAATTCAACGACATGGGCACGGTGCCGGCGGCGTTGAGGACCGCAAAATCCGTGGACATATCGAGCTTGTCGATGTCGATCGTGTTGCGGTCGGCCGCGAGCTTGACGTCCAGACTGAGGTTCTCGGTCTGGATCCGGTCGCCCTTGAGGGCCTCGGATGAGACGTCCACCTTCTTGCCCGTGGCGTTGGCGGTCAGGTTCTCAACCCGGCCATCGGTGATCTGGGTGTCGAGCTTGCCGGAGACGTTGCCCTTGGCGTCAACCTTGACGCCCGCCAGAGCCAGCAACGGGCCAAGGGTCTCAAGTTCCAGGCCGCTGACCTGGGCGGACACCTTGCCGGTGATCCCCTCCAGGGCCCAGCCCTTGCTCACGCTGGGGTTGACACTGGCTTGAGCGGTGACGCCGGCGGACGTCGCCGCCGCCGGAACCGCCATGGCCAGCTTCAGTTGCGTCGCAACACCGGCGGGCCGCAGGTTCAGTTCGCTGTCAATGTTTGCCAGTTCGGTGGTCCGGGCCGATTTGTCGGTGACCTGGACGTTGCCGTCATTGACCACCAGGTCCAACTGGCGAATGGGCATTTCAGCCGATGGCTTCGAAGGTCCCCGGTCGGGCTTTGAGACGCCTTCTTCCGGCATCTTGCGCATGTCGATGCGAACCTGGGGCTCATCCACGACGGTCCTGCCGAGCGAGACCTTGCCCCCCAACAGGGAGGCGTAGTGGGGTTTCGTGGATATCCGCTTGACCGCCAGCGACAGACCGCCGGTCTTGTCGCTGTAGGTCAGGTCCGAAACGCGGACGCCCTTGCCCCAGCCCATCTTCAGGTCTGCCATATCGGCTGAGCCCCCGGTGGCGGTGTTGATCTTCCTGACGACGAAGCGCTGCACCGGTCCTGACGATACCACCAGGGGAACCATCAGAAACGCCAGGACCAGCAGCGCAACCAGCGCTGCTGGAATGAAGATGAGGAGTCGTTTAGCCTTACTCTTGTGGACGACCTGGGCACTGCCTTTTGCTTTCATAGTCGTGCTCCCATAAAAGTTGTTGATGCGTCATAAGATGCGCCCGAAAGAAATGATAGTCCGCACGACCCGCCAGTAAAAGGAAAAAGCCCGCCGCCCAAGCGTCGCAAACGAGCGCAAAAGCCCGCTGTCGGCGTGAAAACGGCCCTCGCGTTATCGCTTGAGGGGATCGGTGGAGAAATGTGGCGTGCCCCGGTCTAGTCGACCATGATCTCGTCGGACTTGTGCTTGACGAGGACGTCAACTTCTTCGGTGCATTTCTTGGTCAGGTCATCGACCTGCTTCTTGCCCTTTTCGAGGTCGTCCTCGGTGATGGTCTTAGCCTTCTCGTCCTGTTCAAGTTGCTTGATGGCATCCCGGCGGACGTTGCGGATGCCGACCTTGGATTGCTCGCCGAGTTGCTTGACCTGGGCCACAAGTTGCCTGCGCCGTTCCTCGCTGAGCGGCGGAATGTTCAGTCGGATGAGCTTGCCGTCCACAATCGGGGCGATGGACAGGTCGCTGTTCTTGATGGCCTTCTCGATTTCCTTCAGCGCCGATGGGTCAAACGGTTTGATAACAATCATGTCGGGCTGCGGCGTGGCGAGGGAGGCCATCTGCTTGATGGGGGTGGGGCTGCCGTAGTAGTCGGCGCGGATGTTCTCAACGAGGGCGGTGGAGGCTCGGCCGGTGCGGACGCCCTTGAACTCGTCCGTAAGGACGTCAACCGCCTTCTTCATTTTTGCTTCGGTGTCCTGGA
>DSDB01000672.1 GCA_011057845.1 Phycisphaerales bacterium
CAGGGCCGCGCCATTCTCGAGGTAGTGATTGCCCAGCAGGTGGGTCTCCAGGCGGCGGCTGAGCCATTGCGCCTGGCGGATGATGCTCGTCCAGAGCCTATCGAGCAGGCCGCTATCGGCCTGCGTCTGTGCCCGCCACCGCCCGAAGAACACCGCGCACCAGTTCGTCAGCCGCAGGCTCGTCGGGTACGGCTCCCAGCCAACGGCATCCTCGGACGGCCGATGGTTGTCGATCCAGTCGGCGACGGCGGCTCGGGCGGCCGGGTAGTCCAGTTCCCAGAGCCACTCGAAGTAGTGCAGGTTGTATTGCCAGAGCCGGGGCAGCCCGGCGGCACGCCAATCGGGTGGGAAGCCCACATCGGCCCGGCGGCTGAGCAGCCGCAGGGACCCGGCCTTGACGGCGTCGGCGGGGTTGTCGCGGACGCCGGGCGCCAGGAAGCGGACGTCCGCGGGCCAGGCGCATCCGGTGTACCGCGCGATGGCCGTGCCATTGCCCGGCTGCCGGGGGCAGCGGAGGACCCGCCGGCGAATCTGCCCGCGGATCTGGCGGGCCTTGAGGTGGCGAACCGTACAGGCGAGGCGATGGAGCCTGCCGATGGGCGATAATCGGATTGGATGGTGTGGCTCGGGCGGCATTAGAGAACGACGACGCCCCGCTCGCGGGCGGACCTGACGGCGGCAAACGAGGCCTCTGTTATGTTGCGAATCTGTGCGAAGGGGATCGGCGGCTCGCCGCCCTGCTCGACGGCGGCGATGAACCGGGCCAGTTCGGCGGCATGGCCCTTGTCCTGGCGGCCGGTCTTGAATCGCTTGAAGCCCTTGAAGCCGTAGCCGCGGGTCAGACGGAAGTTCTCCAGCCGAAGCACCCGCCCATCGCTGAAGACCTCCAGCAGTTCCTTGGGATAGTCCCTGGCCCCGTTGGCGAAGTAATTGACGGTCCCGACCGAGCCATCGGCGAAGGTCAGGAGGATGGACATCTTGTCATCGCGGACGGCCGGGCCCTGGCCGACCATCGCGGCCGAGACGGACGCCACCGGCGCACCGGCGATGCAACTGAGCAGGTCGATGAAGTGGCAGCCCTCGCCGATGATCCGGCCTCCGCCGCGTTGCGGGTCCTGGGTCCAGTGTTCGGCGGGGATCGAACCGGCGTTGACCATCATGCTCATGCACAGCGGGGCGGTCCTGCCGGTCAGCAGGTCCCTGATTTTGCTGGTGTGCGGACTGAATCGGCGGTTGAAGCCCACCATCAGGATGGCCGAGGGATGGTGGCGAACGGCCGATTCGACCTGTTCAAGCTCAGCCTCCGTGATACACAGGGGCTTTTCGACGAAGACGTGCTTACCGGCGTCGAGGGCCTCGCAGACCAGCCGGGCATGGGTATGGTGCCCGGTGGCTATGAAGACGGCGCGCACGCGGTCATCGTTGAGGATAGGTCGATAGTCGGAGGCGGCGTTCTCGGCGGAGAATTTGGCGGCGGCGTGCCGGGCGGCCGGACCGTTGAGGTCGGCGATCCAGGCCAGTTCCGCGCCGGTGGCCGCCAGCGAGGGCAGGAGCACCGCCTTGGCGAAGTTGCCGGCCCCAATGACGCCGACGACCGCCTTGCCCGAGGCCGCGGCGGGCCGCTGCGAGATGGGCACGATGGCGGATCGGTCGGCCGAGTCGCCGTAGCGAAGGACCACACCCAGGGCGGCGGGGTCCTGCTCGATGGTCTGATAGGCCCTTAACGCCTCTTCAAACGGAAATTGATGGCTGATTAAGGGGCCGACGTCGAGCGAGCCATTGGCCATGGCCGCCAGGACCGCCTCGAAGTTGCGCTGCTCGGTCCAGCGGACAAAGCCGAGGGGGTAGTCGTGGCCGCGTTGTTCGTAGTTCTCATCGTACCGGCCGGGCCCGTAGCTGCACGAGACCTGGAAGGTCAGTTCCTTTTCGTAGAAGTCGCTGCGTCGGAGGTTCAGGCCGACGACGCCGACGAGGACGATGCGGCCGCGTTTGCGGCAGGCCTCGGCCGCCTGGTGGACGATGTCATCGGTCTTGGCGGAGGCGGCGATGATGGCGGCGTCGACGCCCCGTTCCGCCGTCCAGCCCCGCGCGGCGGAGACCGGGTCGGCCCCGTTGGACAGGTCCACCGTCTCGGCCCCGAATTGCCGGGCCAGTTCAAGCCGCCTGGGGTTCAAATCGACCGCGAGGACCTCGCAGCCGCCGGCCCGCAGCAGTTGCACGGTCAGCAGGCCGATCAGGCCCATGCCGAAGACGCAGACCTTCTCGCCGAGTGTCGGGGCCACCAGGCGGATGCCTTGGAGGGCGATGGCGGCCGGGACGGTGAAAGCGGCGTGTTCATCGGGGACGTTGGGGGGGACCCTGGCCAGGAGGTTTCGGCCGATGCAGGCGAATTCGGCGTGCGGGCCGTTACTGATGACGCGGTCGTCGGGCTGCACGTCGGTGACGCCGGGTCCGGTCTCGACGACCCTTCCGGCGTGGCAGTAGCCCAGCGGCAGCGGCTCATCGAGCTTGCGGAACACCGCCTCCAGCGTCGGCACGAGGCCATCGGTCTTGATCTTGTCGAGGACCTGTTTGACCTTGTCGGGCTGCTGGCGGGCCTTTTGCAGGAGGTTGGCCTTGCTGAACTCGATGAGCATCTTCTCCGTGCCCGGCGAGATGACCGAGACGGTCGTGCGGATCAGGACCTGCCCGGCCCTGACCGGCGGGCAGGGCACCTCCGCCAATTCCATCCGCCCGGTCTTGAGATGTTGAAGAACCTGCCTCACCGACGCCACATGTTTACTTTGGGCCCGCCTTTTATCCTTGAAAATCTCACATCACATGTTATAATTTCAAACATGTGGCTCGAAAGAACGAAACTCTACCAACAAATCGATACGGCCTTGCGGCGTAGCCGCATAGCCGCCTTGCTCGGACCGCGGCAGTGCGGCAAGACCGCCCTGGCCCGACGATTCGCCGCTGGAAGACAGACGGAGTACTTCGATCTGGAGGACCCGACGGATGTCAGGCGACTCGAGAATCCTTCGTTGGCCCTGGGACCGCTGGAAGGACTGGTCGTGATCGATGAGATCCAGCGAATACCCGATCTGTTTCCGCTCTTGCGCGTGCTTGCGGATCGACAGCCCCTGCCCGCCCGATTCCTGATCCTCGGCAGCGCCTCGCCCGACATCATTCGGCATAGTTCCGAGACCCTCGCCGGGCGGATCGAATTCGTCTA
>DSDB01000629.1 GCA_011057845.1 Phycisphaerales bacterium
AACAGGATATCGACCGGCTCATTGACGTTGGCGACCGTCTCGTGGGCGTCGCCCCGGACGATGGCAACCAGGTCCTCAACGCCGGCCTGCCGAAAGTTGCCGCCGGCGGTCTCGACGCGGTCGGCGTCGATCTCGTGCGTCGTCAGCCGTCCGCCCGTCCGCCGCAGCGCCAGCGTGAACCACAGGCCCGAATAGCCGTGGCTCGTGCCGATCTCAACGACATGCCTGGCGCCGGCGGACTCGGCGAGCAGGCGCAGCAGCCGGCCGTCGTCGGGGGTGATGTTCAGGTCGCCCCGGCCGTCTCTTGCCGCCATCTGGGCCAGCACGTCGAGTATCCGCTGCTCGCCCTTGTCGGCGGCCAGAGGGGGGGCCTCGACCCAGGATAGGATCGGGGATGGGGTCTTCTCGGCCGCCAACAGGACCGTAGCGGCCAGTAACAGCAGTGGGATGGTCTTTCTCATCGTAGACTCCTGCGGAAATCCGGACGCCGGTTCATATTCCGGCATGGCCCGAGTATAGGCAAACAACCCGCCCCGGGCAACCCCGTCAGGGCATAAGGACGCCGCGACAGGCTTGCTGCACATAGCCTCTCGATGGGCGAACCTCGCATTCTGTGCCCCGCGGCGGGCATCTTCCGCACTTTTTTTTCCCGCCCCACGGGCGTCGGCCGCGGCAGGTTATGGGGGTTAAACCGGCGGGTCTGCCGCGGCAATGGCAAGCCGCCGGCCTACTCCATCGAGGGGCTGGGGTAAGGCAGATAAGGGGCGGAAGATGACTCTCGCGGGGCGATCTTGCCTGGTTTGACGCGGCCATGACGGCCCCGAAAAAATGTTCAAGAGGTTTGCCGCCGCGCGCCGATTTACAGAACAGACAATCTGGCTCGTCGCCCCTGTGTTCGGCAGGCGAATATTTCAAACATATCGAACGATGAATACTGGAATACATTCGCGACTGTCACAGGGGCTTTTTTTCTGCGCACGGGTCGCAAAACCAACCCCCCTGCCGCATTCGCCAGAGCAATGGCAGTGGAGTGCCGGCCGCCGGCCGGGTATAATCCCGTTCATGTTGTTCCCGTGTGGTATCGGGCACTGGAGTTCTGTTCTGTCAAGGCGTATGGAGGTGACATCATGCGAAGTCCAACGATGAGGGCGGCGGCTATGGCGACGGCAGGCATAGCAATTGTGGCGGCGGTGGCGTTGTTGTATACGACCCCCATAAACGTACTGGCGGGTGCGACGTCGCAGGCGGATGTCGAGGCCCTGCGCGCCGGGCGCAGCTTCATGGAGACGAGGGTCTACGCCGAGAAGGAGGATGAGCGGATACTGGCCCTGTTTGAGGGGTTGCGGGTGGCGGACGTCTCCGATGGAATGGACAAGGTCGGCCTGGCCGACATCGGCCTGATGGAGCCGGAGATTCACGCGGCATGGAAGGATACGGAGCACTACACGCATCGGTTTATCGGTATCGCGGTGACGGCGCGGTATGTACCCACGAACAAACCCGCGGCCGGGCGTATGGACACGGCGGCATTCGACCGCTGGGTGGGCGACTGGTACGGCAGGCTGTCGAGCGAACCCTTTACGCCGCTGATCCGCAAGGGAACCGTGCTGGTCCTCGACGACGCCGACAGCCGCGACGTTGGCTCGATCGGATCGAACAACATCATGGGCTGGAAGCTGCGGGGCTGCGTGGGGGTGGTGACGGATGCGACGGCCCGCGACACCGATGAGGTCGCCACACAGAAGATACCGCTGTATTTCCGCCGGGCCGGCCGCGGCATCCGCCCCGGCCGCAACGAAATCGAATCGGTGAATCGCCCCATCGCGTGTGGCGGCGTCCTCGTGGAGCCCGGGGATGTCGTCGTGGCCGATGGTGACGGAGTGATCGTCGTGCCGCGGGCAAAGGCCCAGGAAGTGGCCGAGTACGCCCGCGCGACCCTCAAGGGCGACAAGGCCGGGCGGCGCAGGCTCTACGAGCAACTGGGCCTCAAACCCGACGATTCCATCAAAGGCGACGACTGACCCCATTCAACAGTATGGGATCCGGTTTTTTAACACAATGTGAAAAAACTCTTAAATAAGGTCTTGACATGTTAGGGGTGAGGGGGGGGCATAGTGCAGGTGGTCGGACAACATATTCTTTCATGGAGGACTCTTAATGACTGCGAAGCAGGGGCTGGTCATGGCGGTTGCCGCGGCGATTCTGGCGGGGGCGCTCGGATGCGAGGAGGACGGCGGCGGCGGTTGTTGGCAAGGGGGTTCGCAGCCGGTGATTGTGGTGACCGTCGGGGCATCGAAGCTGGAGAAGCTGGCGGCCAGGGAGATTCGCCGCTACATATACCTGCGGACGGGCTCTCTGGCGGCCATTGAAGAGGTTCGCACGGTCCCGCCCAGCCGCGAGGCGATTATCGTCAGTGACAGCAGCCGGGTGATGCTTGCAGCGTGGAAAAAAGACCTGCCGGATGTAGCCTTTGCCGTCAACAACCTGGGGGCGCAGGAGTATCTGGTCAAGACCGTCGACCACAAGGGCCGGCGGTGCGTGCTCGTATGCGGCGTGGACCGGGTCGCGACATTGTACGCGGCGTACCGGTTTGCCGAGCACATCGGGGCCAGGTTCTACCTGCATGGCGACGTCGTACCGGATGAGCAGGTCGCCTTCGCAATGCCGCAGATCGACGAGAAGGGCTCGCCACTGTTCAGCATCCGGGGGATTCAGCCGTTTCACGACTTCCCGGAGGGGCCCGACTGGTGGGAGCTGGACGACTACAAGGCGATCCTCGCGCAGTTGCCCAAGCTGCGGATGAACTTCCTCGGTCTGCATACATACCCGGAAGGCGGCGTCGGGCCCGAGCCAACGGTGTGGATCGGGCTGGCCGACGACATGGGCGGCAACGGCCGGGTCAGCTTCAGTTCGCGGTCAAGCTGGAGCAATACCCTGCGGGGCAACTGGGGTTACGCCGCGATGAAGACGGGCGATTATACCTTCGGCGCGGATCGGTTCTTCGAGCGGGATGACTACGGCCCGGCCGTGATGCACGGGATGACGCCGTGGCCACAGACACCGCAGCAGTGTAATGAGGTGTTCGACAGGGCCGCGGACATGCTGGGCGAGGCGTTCACCTTTGCCCGCGGGCTCGGGATCAAGACGTGCGTTGGGACGGAGACACCGCTGATTATCCCGAACGTCGTCAAGGAGCGGATGCGGGAAAGGG
>DSDB01000151.1 GCA_011057845.1 Phycisphaerales bacterium
ACGCTGGTCGGGGGCTTCATCAAGATGCTGCTGGCCGGGCTGCTGCCGACGGTCGCCATGGCGCTGGGGACGGTGCTCAACGGAGTGGTGCGGTTGATGATCCTGTTTGTCAAGGCGTTCGCATCCGTGGACGTCCTTGACATTGGCACGGGCCGTGTGCCGGGGCTGGTCATTGTGTGGTTATACGTCTGCATCGGGGTAATCGGCTTTGCCCGCCTCAGACCCGTCTTGAAGCGCGCCCTCGTCGCCGTGTTGCTGGTATCGCTGGTGGCGATGATCGGTCTGGTCAAGTACGGCAACACGTTCCGGTCGGACCTGGTGGTGACGTGTCTCGATGTCGCTCACGGGCAGGCGATCCTGATCCAACCGCCCGGACGGGCGAATATCCTGTTTGACGGCGGTTCGCTGCATCGCGGCGACCCCGGCGGGCAGATTGTCAATCCGGCCTTGGACTACCTCGGCGTTACGCGGCTCGATGCGGCTGTCGTCAGTCATAGCGACGTGGACCATCTCAACGGCCTGGTGGAGGTCGCCCAGCGATTCCCCATCGACCGCGTCTACGTGGGACGGGAATTCTTGGACAAGGCGGGGATATGGGGCGCCGCCATGTATCTGACGGAGCAGCTTGGCCGAATGAAGATCCCCATTGAGCCGGCGCCTCGCCGGTTGTACGAAGATCCTCGCTGCCGCATTTCGATTCTGTGGCCGCTGGATGAGGACACCAACGCGCTCAGCGAGAATAACCGTTCCCTCGTGTGCCTGATCGAGTCGGCGGGCAGGCGCGTGCTGATCTGCTCGGATATCGAAGAGGCGGCGCAGAGGCGTATCATCGAGTTGTATCCGGACCTGCGGGCCGACGTCGTGGTCACACCGCATCACAAGGCGGACTTCGCATCCGGCGGGGGATTCCTGGAGCATCTGGGCGGGCCGGTCTTCATCCGCAGCGGCGGACGGGCCCCGTTCGAGAAACCGCGGGTATCGCCGGAAGGTACGGTGCTGATGCACACGGCCGACCGCGGGGCGGTGACGGTGCGGATCAATAGAGAAGGCCGGATAACAAAAACGGGGTTTGCACGCGGATAGGTCCGCATGCAAACCCCGAAACCAGCAGGTCGCAATATGACAACCGGGGTCGGTCGCCTCACCGCAGGTGGACGACAATCTCGACGCGACGGTTCTTGGCCTTGCCGGAGGCGCTGGAATTCGACGCAATGGGTCGGGCTGCACCGCATCCGGAGGCCTTGATCTTGTCTTCAGCGATCCCCTTCTTGATCAGATAGCGGGTGACGGTCAGGGCGCGCTCGGCGGACAGTTCCCAGTTGTCGGCCCAGTTGGACTTCGCGATGGGGTCGGTGTCCGTGTGGCCCACGACGTCGATCCGCCGGCCGGAGTACTTGCTCTTGATCACCGAGTAGATGTGGTCCAGCTCGGTAATATTAGCCCTTTTGAGCGTGGCCTTGCCGGAGTCGAAGAGGATGGAGTTGTTGAGGGTCACGGTGACGGTGCCGGCGGTGGCGTCGAAGGCCACGTCATAGCCCTCGCCGAAGCCGGTGGCGTCGGCCGGGCTCTGCTTGCGCTGTTCGATCTGCGCTTGGAGATCGGCGATGGTCTGCTGGTCCTGCGCGGTCTGGGCGGCGAGTTTTCCCTTGTCGGCGCGCTCTCGTTCGAACAGACCCTGCAAGTTCTGATGCTCGACGTTCAGGGCCTCGTACTTCTTCTTCCAGTCCGTACAGCCCGTCATCAACATGACGCCGGCCAACGCAAGGCATAAGGCGATTGTCCTGGGGTTGGCAGCTCTCATTCAGCACCTCCTTAAAAGTTCAAATTCCATTTCCGACCGGCCTATTGTCGAAACCAGAACAACAGCCGGTCCCATATCCAATCGTGGAAAATCATAACGGTGAGAATCCCCAATGACAAGAAGGGACCGTACGGAATTTGGCGGATTTTTTTGAAGAACATCTGGCACAGGGCCCAGGCCAGGCCGAAAAACGGCGCGATGAAGAAAGCCACGACAATGTACATCGGTCCGACGACGGCCCCGGCGGCGCCCATCAGGTGAACATCGCCCAGGCCCATCGCCTCCCGCCCGAACAGCAACGTGCCGAATATCCGGGTTCCCCAAACGACCGCACAACCGACGAAGTAGCCCCATACGGCGCCCAGAAGTCCAGCCACGGCCGGGATTTGCGAGAAATCGGCCCACCAGCGCCCGGCAGGCTGGTGCCATCGGAGGAACCAGCACAGGCCCGCGGAACCGGCGATGATCGGCAGCAGGAACAGGACCTCCCGCAGGACCTCGGCCCGGTCGTTGTACTGGGGTTCGACCGCCGTCGCGGCGGTGCTGCCGGCCTGGTCCGGGGCTGCGGCAAGGTCGTACTCGTCGCTCTGGCCTTCGTAGCTTCGCTTGAGGACTTTCGTCGCCAGCAGAATCAAAGATATGGCCAGGCCGGCGGCGGCGCCGCCAGCCAGTGCGGCCGTGGCGGGCGAGGCAAAGGGCAATAATGTGTAGGACTTGATATAGCGAGGATCGATAACCAGGGGCCCGGCCAGGGAGGCAACCAGCCCCAGGGCGGTAATCAACCAGCAGATCGAAAGCGGGATTACCCAGTGCTCCAGGTCGATACCCGAGGCCGCCACGAGCGCCGCCAGCATCACGACATGAACGACGTAAATAAACGCCCCGCGACCGAACATCGGCCCGATGCCTCGGCGCAACTCCGTATGGAAATACACCAGGTACAGCCCGGTGAACAGGACGCCGACAATCAGTTCCACGATGAAGTAGCGAGGGGAAATGGGGGCCTTGCAGCGGCGGCATTTGCCCGCCAGCAGAAGCCATGACAGCAGCGGTATGTTGTCGTAGAACCGTATCGGATCGCCGCAGGCCGGGCAACTCGAACCGGGCCTGACCAGCGACCTGTCTCGCGGCAGACGGTAGATCACGACGTTAATGAAACTGCCGATCGAGCAGCCGAAGGCGAATGTAAAGACAATCCATATCCAGGCCGGTATAACCACGACGCCTCCCTGTTGGAAAGAGCATTAGTGATAAGTGCATAAGTGCATAAGTGCACAAGTGAGGTACTCCCGGTTGTTTGGACCAGGATCTCACGTAGATAAGGTAGTATTCAGGAGTAGTAGCATCTTCTTTCTTTTTGCTTCTTTTTCTTTCTTGTTACATCCTGTTACATTGTTAC